>DASYQW010000182.1 GCA_036005065.1 Candidatus Methylomirabilota bacterium
TGGGAGGGAGAGGGTGCGGAGCGGACGTGCCTCCCCTGGCCGCGACGCCACCTGGCGGGCCCCGAGCGCCTGGGCGAGCACCGCGAGGAAGATCAGCGCCCCGCCGGCGAGCGTGGTCATGGTCGGCACCTCGCCCACGCCGATCCACACCCAGAGCGGGGCCAGGATCAGCTCGGTCGTCGCGAGGAGCTGGAGCTCGGCTGCCCGCAGGTAGCGTGAGGCGCGGGTGTAGAGGGCCATGCCCAGCGCGAGCTGGAGGACGCCCATCCCGACGCAGAGGGCCACGTCCCGGGGCGGCAGGACGATCCGGGACAGCAGCGGCGCCGGATCACCGGTCGCGAGTCGGACCGCCAGCCCGAGGACCGTCCCGTACACGCCGCTGTAGAGGACGGCCGGCAGCATGTCGGTCTGCCGGTTGTGGCGCAGGAGCACCCCGTACACGGCGAAGCTCGTCGCCGATCCGAGCGCCAGGAGGTTCCCGCCGAGGCGGCCGAGCGCGAGCCCCTGGCCGAGCATGAGGGCGACGCCGGCGGCGGCCAGCCCCATCGCCGCCCAGGTGTGGCCGGCGACCCGCTCGCCGAGGACGAGCCGGCCGCCGAGCGCGGCCAGGAACGGCGCGATGCCGGTCATGAAGAGCGCGTTGGCCACCGTGACCTGGCCGAGCGCCAGGATGAAGAGCACGGAGGAGGCGCACGAGCAGGCGCCGGCCAGCACGGCGGTCCAGCCAGCCGCGCGCAGCGCGCGGGCGGTGCCGCCGCGATGGATCGCGGCGACCAGCGCGGCCAGAGCCAGCGTCAGGCCCAGCGACCGATAGAGGATGATGTGCCAGCTGGTGCCGGTCTGGACGAGGCGGACGAAGAGGCCGGCGCAGCTCCACGCGATCGTGGCGCCGAGCGCCAGGAGCACACCCCGGGTGTGTCCGCTCATGCTCGTCTCGGTCGGCGCCGTCCGGCCCGGTAGGCGCGTCAGGCGAACGCGAACGCGCAGGCCGGGTTCTCGACGAGCAGCTGCCGCAGCCCGGCGTCGTCCACCCCCTTGGCCCGGAGCCGGGGGACGACGTTCACCAGCAAGTGGTGGTAGCCATGGCCGCCGTACTTCACCAGCGCGGTCTTGTAAGCGATGTCGTGCGACAGGAGGATCTGGCCGCGATGGCCGGCCTCCATCAGCGCCAGCACGTGGGCCATGCGCCCGCCGTCGTTCGGCATGTCGAAGCTCGGGTTGTACGGGTAGTACGAGTTCTCCGAGCCGAAGAGGTCGTACTCGATCCACATCCCGGTCTGGGCGAGGTCGATCACCGCCTTGATGTCGGCGATCGTCCGGCAGATGTGGCACATGATCGTGCGCCGGAGATCGCCGCCCTCCTTCTGGACGAACTCGGCGATCTCCATCGGCGCCCGCGGATGCCGGCCGGGGTGGATCATCAGCGGCGCGCCCGTCTCGCGCTGGGCGATCACGGCCGCCCGCACCACCTTCTTCTCGTTCTCCCGCCACGGCCAGGTACAGCCGATCTCGCCGATGAGACCGGCGGAAACCCCGGTGTCCCCGGCGCCGACGGTGACGTCGGTCACCAGCTCGCGGACCAGGTCGCCCACCGTGCGCTGGTCCATGTCGGCGGGATGCGAGGCCGCCACGTAGTAGCCGGCGCCCATGACGATGTTCAGCCCGGTCGCCCGGGCGATGCGGGCCAGCGCGCGCGGGTCGCGGGCGAGGCTCGGCGGCGTGGGATCGATCACCGTCCGGCCTCCGGCGTTCTGGAAGAGCCGGATCTCGTCCGCGGCGACCCGCTCGTCGGTCAGCCGGAGGTTGTCGAGGTTGGCGTTGAAGTTCTGCCGGACCCAGCCCAGGATTTCGAGGCTCACCGGCGCCCACGCCCGGGCCCGGTCGCTGGCCACGGCCGGCTCGGCGAACATCACGGCGAAGTCGATCAGGAGGTGCTCGTGGGGCAGCGTGACCCCGATCTCCTCGGCGGCCAGCGGGCCGAGCACCGTCTGGATCTGTCCGGGGCGCGGCCGCGGCACGGTCACCCGTCGCCCTGGAGCTGCCGGCGGGCGGCGGCGATCTCGTCAGGCACGGCATCGGGGCCGGGAAACGGGCGATCGGCCCGTCGATACCAGTAGCGGGCGTTGTCCAGGTCGCCCTCGAGCGTGTGCACGATCCCGTGAAGCCACGCGGCCAGCGGCGAGCCCTCCTTCTGGACGATCTCGTGCGCCTGCGGCCAGGCGCCGGCCTCCAGGTGCTCGACGGCGCGGATCAGGCTCTCGTCGCGTCGGTCTCGGTCCGCCATACGTCGCGAGAATACACCATGGGGCCGCCGCGAGGGTCAAGAGCCACGCTCGACTTCGCATCAAGCACATCAGAGAGCTCCACGATCCGCAGGCCGAGGCGAACGAAGGAAGTCTTGCTCGAGCCGCCGGGCACGGTTGGACTGATACTTGAAAAGCGTTACCTTACAGGGTAACATCAGCCGTGCCGAAGATACGGCTCGGCGGCGACATTTTTATCGCCCGGCGGAGCGACCATCCGCCGCGGCACGTGCACGTATACCGGAACGGTCGGCTGATCGTCAAATGGGATCTCGAGAACAGGAGCCGATGAAGGGCAAGGCCTCAGCCAGGATCCTCGAGCTGATCGCGCAACTCGAGGCCGAGGGGCGGCTATGAAGATTCGAAGCGTCAAAGCCAACAACCGACGGAAAGCCTTCGAGGTGACCGTGGCCAGGAAGCGACTCGTGTTTCCGTTTGCCCGACTCGACGTCCAGCCCACGTCCGATGATCCGATTGCCAAGGTCTTCGTCGACCGGGAACTGGGGGCCGAGGGATTTACGTACGTCCTACAGGGCGGCCGCGAGGGCACCGTTCATATCGAGAACGTGCTCGAATACAACCAAGATCCCGACTACCTGCGCGATCTCCTCCTCTATCGGCTGACCCTGGAAGCTCAGAAGGCTGTCGCGGCCACGCCGCTGGCCCGGCGGGAGATCATCCGGCGGCTCGGCACCTCCCCGGCCCAGCTCTACCGACTTCTTGATCAGACGAACTACCGGAAGTCCGTCGACCAGTTACTCCGGCTGCTCCAGGTCCTCGATTGCGACGTCCAGCTCGTCGTTCGGGCGAAGACCGCGTAAGCCCGTGACCGCCACGCCCATCATCGATGCGCACCTGCACCTCTATCCCTCCCGCGAGCAGGGACTTCGGAACAAGGCGACCTACCAGGTCTGGGAGTACGGCGAGAAGCCCGACGTCCGCTTCACCCCGTACGGCGGCGACGTGGAGGATGCGCTGGCGGCGATCCGGGCCTCGGCCGTCGACCGGGCGGTGGCGGTCAACCTGTTCGCCATCGACCGCGCCCGCGCCGCCGCCGTCGCCGAGCTGCCGGCGGAGCTGGACGAGGCCGCCCGGTGCCGCGCGATCGCCGAGATCGACGCGACCATGGGCGAGCGGCTCACGCGCTCGAACCGCCAGTTCTGCGACTCGGTGCGGGACCATCCCGAGCTGATCCCGGTGGTGGCCGCCGATCCCTGGGCGCTCGACGAGAAGGAGGGGCCGGCCCATCTCCGGGACATGGTCACGGCCGGGAGCGCGCGCGGGATCAAGGTCCACCCGGTGCTGCAGCGGTTCCCGATGGGCGACCGGCGGATGTACCCCATCTACGCAACGTGTCGCGACCTCGGCGTCCCCGTCATCGCCCACGCCGGTCCGTCGCGGACGGGCCCGCAGTACGCCGAGCCGCGCGCCTTCGCGGACGTGCTGCGCGCCTTCCCGGACCTCCCGATCGTGCTGGCCCACCTCGGGGGCGGCGCGTGGCGCCAGGCCCTCGAGATCGCCCGGGCGTTCCCGAACGCCCACTTCGACTGCAGCGAGATCCTGGCCTGGACCGGGGCGACGAACGCGCCCGACGACGCGCAGCTCGCCCGGCTGATCCGCGACATCGGCCCGGAGCGGATCCTGTTCGGCACCGACTTCCCCTGGTACGGCCTCGACGAGACGGTGGAGCACGTCTCGCGGCTGCCGCTCCTCTCCCGGGACGAGAAGGCCGCCATCCTCGGCGCCAACGCCGTCCGGCTGCTGCGCCTGTAGGCGTAGTCAGGTCGCGCGCGCAGGCGTCGCGGAGGCCAGCGCCATCAGCTCGACGTACGCCTTCCGGTAGACCAGGCTGAACTGATCCGCCCGCGTGTGCGCCTGCTCGCCGCCGTCGAGCGGCGCCTCCCGGGGTCGCTGGGTCTCGATCACCGGCCAGTCCTCCTCGAAGATCAGCTTCTCGTACCGGAACTGGTCCTCCAGCGTCCCCTCAGGGTGGCGCGCGGCGATCGGGTCGATCGCGACCGCCCAGAACTGGCGGCACCAGTCGCCGCCGGCGCCGAGGGGCGCGGCGAGCTGGAGCGTGATCCGCTGGCCGCCGTCGGGGAAGGTGGTATGCACGAACGCCACCGACGGCAGCACCACGTGGTAGGTCAGCGTCTGCTTCGCGGCCAGGTCGTCGTTGCCGCCGAAGGCCGTGCCCCCGAGATCGGTCGGGATCGTCCACCGGAGCGCCCAGCCGTCGCGCTCCACCTGGTATCGCGGGACCTCGCGCTGGACGTTCGGGCCCATCGACCGGCGGTGCACGAACGGGAAGTGGCTCGTGTCGCTGAAGTTCTCGGTGAGCTGGCGGTAGCCGCAGTGCAGGTCGTGTGACGAGCCGACCGCGGTCTGCCACGAGCCGGCCTCGAGCGGGTGGACCACGGGGACCTCCAGGACCGGCTCCCCCAGGCAGCACCAGACGAAGCCATAGCGCTCGGCGGCGCGGCACAGCGCGAGCCCCGTGCGGGGCGGCGCGCCACCCGGCAGCGACGGCACGTGGGTGCAGCGCCCGTCGTCCCCCCGGAACCGCCAGCCGTGGTAGGCGCACTGAAGCTCATCGCCCATCACCTGGCCCCGCGAGAGCGCCGCCCCGCGATGGGGACAGCGGTCCTCGGCGACGGCCAGGCCGGCGTCGGTCCGGAAGACGACGAGGTCGGTCTCGAGAAGGCGGCCCGCGACCACCCGGCTGCCGGCGAGATCCTCGCTGCGCGCCACCGGGAACCACAGCCGCTCGACCAGCGCTCGCTCTGTCACGTCCATCGGCTCGTCCTCCGCCCCGCGACGCGGGCTACATCACGACCCCGCCGTTCGGGCTCAGCACCTGACCGGCGTAGTAGGCGCCATCCTCCGACACCAGGAAGAGCACCGTCCGCGCGACGTCCGCGGGCTGCCCCCAGCGGCGGAGGGGGATCTGCCCCTTCACCTCGTCGCGGTACTCCTCGGGATTCGCCTTCAGCATGTCGGTCTCGGTCGGCCCGGGGGCGACCGAGTTCACGTTGACCCCGTGGGGGGCCATCTCACGGGCCAGAGCCTTGGTGAGGGCGATGACGCCACCCTTCGAGGCGCAGTAGTGGACCATGGTCGCCCGGCCGACCAGGCCGAGCTCGGAGGCCACCGTGACGATCCGGCCGCTCCCCTGCCGGATCATGTGCGGGACCACCGCCCGCACCGCGTTGAACGTCCCCTTCAGGTTGACGGCGATGACCCGGTCCCACTCCGCCTCGGTCATCTCGGCGATCGTGCGATGGTGCGAGATCCCGGCGCTCGTGACCAGGATGTCGATCCGCCCGAAGGCCTCGACGACCCGGCCGACGGCGGCCGCCGTCGCCGCGGTGTCCGCGACGTCCGCCGCCACCGCCAGGGCCCCGGCGCCGGCGGCCGTCGCCGCCGCCACCACCTCGGCGGCCAGGCCGGCTTCCCGAGGATCCGGGGGATGGTTCACGCCGACGCGCGCACCCTCGCGGGCGAGCGTGAGCGCGACCTCCCGCCCGATGCCCCGACTGGCCCCGGTCACCAGAGCGACCTGCCCGCTCAGCCTCGGAGTCGCCATTCGATGCCTCCGTCCTATGGCGTGGCGCGCCCGCCGGAGACGTCGAGGATGGCGCCGGTCACGTAGCTGGCGGCGTCGGACAGGAGCCAGAGGACGGTCTCGGCGACCTCCTCCGGCCGGGCCAGGCGCCCGATCGGCAACGTCTGGAGCGCGCCCGCGAGCCACTCCTCGGTCCCGGGCGGGACCGGGAAGCCGGGGCCGCCGCGCAGCATCTCGGTGTCGGTCACTCCCGGGCGCACCCCGTTGACCCGCACGCCTTCCGGCATCCCCTCCTTGCCGAGCCCGATCGTCAGCGCGTCGACCGCGCCCTTGCTCGCCGCGTAGTGCACGAAGGCGCCGGGGCTCCCGGTCCGGCTGGCCGCCGAGCCGACGTTGACGATGGCCCCGCCCGCGCCCCCGTACCGCCGCGCCATGCGCCGCATGGCCGCGGCCGAGCAGAGGAGCACGCCCGCCACGTTGACCTCCAGGGTGCGGTGGATGTCCGCCGGGTCGATGTCCTCGAGGCGGCCGTGGCCGGGGCCGATCCCGGCGTTGTTCACGAGGGCCGTCACCCGGCCCAGCTCGCGGTCCACCGTCGCGAACAGCCGCTCGACGTCCCCCTCGCGCGAGACGTCGCCCTGGACGGCGATGGCCGTCCCGCCGGCGGCCCGGATCGCGTCCACGACCTCGTCGGCGCGCTTCTGCTGCCCCACGTAGTTGACGCAGACGGCGTAGCCGCGCTCGGCGCCCAGCCGGCACACCGCGGCGCCGATCCCCCGGCCCCCGCCGGTCACGACCAGGATGCCGCCCATCACTCGTCGCCTGCCATTCGGGGGTCGAGGTAGTCGGGGGTCGTGATGCCCTGCCGTCGCAGCGCCAGGCCGACCAGCATCTCCCGGATGCACCGGTTCACGTTCAAGGCTGTCGTGTACCCGGGATCCACCAGCGGGTTCATCTCCACCACGTCGATCCCGACGACGGCGTTCTCGGCCGTCAGGCGCCGGAGCAGCGGGAAGAGCTCGCGCGGCGTCAGCCCGCCGGGCTCGGGGGTCCCGGTACCGGGAGTGAACGCCGGATCCATCACGTCGATGTCGAGCGAGATGTAGAGGTGGCGCGGCCCGTCGAGCGCCTCCTCCAGCGCGCGACGCAGCACCGCGTCCCAGCCCTTCCGCTCCACCTCGGCCATGTAGTGCGACCGCAGACCCTTCGCGCGCATCCACTCGACGGTCTCGTCGTCGGGGAAGTAGCCGCGCAGCCCCACCTGGATGAAGTTGCGCCCGGGGACGTGGGCGTCGGTGATCAGGCGCCGGACCGGCGTCCCGTGAGCGGCCAGGTGGCCGAGCATGCTGGAGCCGGCGTCAGCGTGGGCATCGAAGTGGATGACGCCCACGCTGCCCGGGCCGTACACGTCGGCGACGCCCGCCGCCCCCGGCCACAGGAGCGAGTGATCGCCGCCGACCATGAGGGGGATGGCGCCGGTCTCCGCGATCCCGCGCACGAACTCCTGGACGTGGGCGATCGTGCGCTCGGTGCTGAAGGGATCGACGGCCACATCCCCGTAGTCCACGACCGTCAGCACGCGGAACGGGTCGATCCGCACGTGCTGGTGCGGACGGCTGGCGCCGCTCGCCAGATCCGCCCACGGCACGTAGCGCTCGGACACCCGGATGGCCTGCGGTCCGTAGGCAGCGCCGCGCATGCCGATCCCCATGTCGAGCGGCGCCCCGAAGATGGCCACGTCGACCTTGCCCGCCTTCAGGTCCTCGGGGGTCAGCGCGATGGGGCGACGGAAGAACGTCGGGATGCCGAGCCAGGCCGGGCCGCGCGCCTGACGGTGGGGCCAGAAGAGCCCCGGCGCCCGCTTCGGGTCGCGGCCGACATCCCGGGCCGCCCAGACGTTGAACGACGGATCGCGCGGGTCCCACAGGTCGGGCCGGATCTCCCGCGCCAGCTCGCCCGGGATCGAGACGTCCCGGCCCCCTCGCGCGGCCTTGCGCCCCGCTCTCTTCGCCTGCCGTCTGGCCATGCCCGTCCTTTCCCCCGCGCGACCGCGGACCGAGCTCGTCCGGACGCACGGAATTCGGCCCTCATCCTATCAGAGCGGGTCGGTGCCCTGGCGAGCCGTCCTCGGTTGGGCTGACGTCGGGAATCCGGGGACCTGCCTGGCTGACGACGTTCTGCGGCCAGCCCTTCAGGAGGTGCCATCAGCCCTTCACGCCGCTCCGCGTCGCGCCCTCGATGAAGTAGCGCTGGAGGAGCAGGAAGACCAGGAGGCTCGGAATGGTGAGGATCGTCATGGCCGCCATCGCGGGCGCGTACCCCTCGATCTGGGTCGAGCCGCCGCCCAGCGTCCCCGGCGTGAACACGAACATGCCGACCGGGAGGGTCTTGTGGTCCTCGCGGAAGGTCACCAGGAGCGGCCACAGGAACGCGTTCCAGTAGTTCGTCGAGAGCAGGATCCCCGCCGCGATGACGGCCGGCCGGGCCAGGGGCAGCGCGATGGACCAGAAGGTGCGGAACCGCCCGGCGCCGTCGATGGCGGCCGCATCCTCCAGCTCCCGGGGGAGCGACAGGAAGAAGTTCCGGAAGAGGTAGACGCTCAGCGCGCTCGCCAGCGACGGGATGAGCAGGGCCGAGTACGTCCCGGCCAGGTTGCGGTTGAGGAGGCCCACCCGGAGGGCCCCGATGAAGAGCGGGACGATCGTCATCTCGGTCGGCACCATCAGGACGGCCAGGACCAGCAGGAAGAAGGCGCGGCGCCCCGGGAAGTTCAGGCGCGCCAGCGCGTAGCCCGCCATGGCGCCGATCAGCACGCTGATGCTCGTCGCCAGCGCCGCGACGACCGCGCTGTTCAGGAGCCAGCGGAAGACCGGCTTCTGGAAGACCTTGGCGTAGTTGGCGAGCGTGACGTGGCGCGGCAGCCACTCGACCCCCGGCGTGAGCACCTCGCCGGGCAGCTTCAGCGAGGTCGACAGCATCCAGAGCAGCGGCACCGCCCACGCAAGAGCGAGCAGCAGGCCGGCGGCCCAGACCAGCACGGCGAGCGACGGGCGGCGGCGGCGCCGCCTCGAGGCCGCTACCACGTCGTCTCCCGGAAGACCCGGAGCTGGAGCAGGGTGAGGCTCAGGATCGTGACGAAGAGCAGCGTGGAGATCGCGGCCGCGTAGCCGAGCTGGTACTTCGCGAACCCGACCTCCCACACGTAGAAGATGACGGACCCCGAGGCCCCGGCCGGGCCTCCGTTGGTCATGATGTAGATCTGGCTGAAGACCCGCAGCGCCCCGATGGTCAGGAGCGTGAGCACCAGGCTCAGGGCCGGGCGGAGGAGCGGGAGCGTCACGTACCAGATGGTCTGGACGGCGCTGGCCCCGTCGAGACTGGCCGTCTCCCGGAGCTCGCGCGGGATGTCCTGGAGGCCGGCCAGCAGGATCACCATGCTGAAGCCGGCGTCCCACCAGATCGACGCGACCCCGATCCCGGTCCTGACCCAGTCGGGGCTCGTCAGCCAGGGCACCGGCGGCACGCCCAGCGCGCCCAGCGCCTGGTTGACCAGCCCGTGCTGGGTATCCAGCATCCACACCCAGACGAGCCCGATGACCGTGACCGAGACGACGTTCGGCGCGTAGAACGCCGTGCGGGCGAGCGTGAAGCCCCGCCACCGCTGGTTCACGTAGAGCGCCATCAGGAGGGCGACCACGGTCGTGCCGGGCACCACGAAGAGCCCGTAGCGGAGGGTGTTCAGCCAGGCCCGCCCGACCCAGGGATCGCCGAGGGCGCGCTGGTAGTTCTCGAGCCCGATCCAGCGCGGCTCGCCGAAGATCCCCCAGTCGGTGAAGCTGACGTAGAAGCCGAAGAGCGCCGCCCCGAGCGTCAGCGTGAGGAAGGGCACCGCGAACGGCAGGAGAAAGCCGTACGCGGCCCAGTCGATCCGCGCGCCCTGCCAGGTCAGCCGGCGCCGGCGCCTCACTTTCCCTCTCTGGGGGAGAGGGTTAGGGCGACCAACCCTCTCCCTCGAAGGGAGAGGGAGCGAACGAGCTGCCTCACGTCCCCTCTCCCCCACCGGGGGAGAAGGTCAGGGTGAGGGGGCCGCCCGCCGCCCTCATTCACCTTCACTCCAGCCCTCTCCCTCGGGATGATGGAGCGCGGCACGTACTAAGCCAGATTCACAGGCTACGCCCTGGAGCCTTGGCAATATCAAAACAAACGTATGGGCGCTCGAGGCCTCAGGATTGCTTGACAACTCGCCAGAGCTGCTCCATCCGGGCGACGATGTCATGGGGTGTCTCGACACCCGGGGAGAACTGAACATCGAACAAGAGTTCGGCAGCGCCAAGCTTGCGCGTCGCCGCTACATCCTTCGCAATCTGCTCAAGCGTGCCGGTAAAGTCGGCCCGGCCTTGACCGAGCGGCGCATCAGAGATCTCGACGTTGGCCCGGACGATCAATGCCAGCCCCGCGGGATCGCGGCCCGCCTCTTGCGCCGTCTCTTTGATCCCCTCAAACATTTGAGCGACGCCACCGAGCGGGATCCCGACCGGGAACCAGCCATCCGCCTCCTTCGCGACACGCTTCATGGCTGCCGGTGTATACGCCGCCATGTAGATCGGTGGATGCGGCTTCTGGACCGGCTTCGGGCCGATGAAGGATCTGGGGATCTGGTAGTACTGGCCCTGAAACTCCACCGGCTCGGTCGTCCAGAT
>DASYQW010000183.1 GCA_036005065.1 Candidatus Methylomirabilota bacterium
GTCCCCTGCGACGTTTCTGACCAGCCTCGGCTCGCGGTCGGCCAGGAGTTGACCGGCCCGCGTCGGACCGCCGGCACGTCCCGGCCTCTCGGCGCTCCGGGGTGACCAGCCCGCCTTGGCGCCATCACAGGAGGCTTGACACGGAGAGCGGGCGCGGCGAGAATGCCGGCCACATGAAGGTGCTCGTCGCGCCCCGCGTAAGCTCGGTCCTGCTCCTGACCTAGGCGCGCGCCGCACCCGGCGCGCGCCAGAGCCTCTCCTGTTGCCCGGAGAGGCTTTTTTGTTTTTCGCGGCTCGAAAGGAGGCTCCCGTGGCCCCGAAGCTCGGCTCCCCGGCATCGATGCCCTTCGCCCGCTATCGGCCCTTCGCTCCCATCCCGCTGCCCGACCGGACGTGGCCGGACCGGGTGATCACCCGGGCCCCGCGGTGGTGCAGCGTCGACCTGCGCGACGGCAACCAGGCGCTGATCGACCCCATGGACCCGCCCCGCAAGCGACGCATGTTCGACCTGCTCGTGCGCTGCGGGTTCAAGGAGATCGAGGTGGGGTTCCCGGCGGCGTCCCAGCCCGACTTCGACTTCGTCCGGCAGCTCGTCGAGGAGGATCTGATCCCCGAGGACGTGACGATCCAGGTGCTCACTCAAGCCCGGCCGGAGCTCATCGAGCGCACCTTCCAGTCGCTGCGGGGAGCGCCGCGGGCGGTGGTCCACCTCTACAACTCGACATCCACCCTGCAGCGCCGCGTGGTCTTCGGGCTGGACCGCGCCGGCATCGTCGACATCGCCGTGCGGGGCGCTCGGCTCTGCCGGGATCTGAGCCGGACCATCCCCGAGTGCGACGTGTACTACCAGTACTCGCCCGAGAGCTTCACCGCCACCGAGCTCGATTTCGCCATCGAGATCTGCGAGGCGGTCAGGGAGGTGTGGGCGCCGACGGCGGCCCGTCCGATCATCTTGAATCTGCCCGCCACCGTCGAGATGGCCACCCCCAACGTGTACGCCGATCAGGTCGAATGGTTCCTGCGCCACGTCCGGGCCCGTGACACCATCGTGCTGTCGCTCCACCCCCACAACGACCGCGGCACCGCGGTGGCGGCCGCCGAGCTCGCGGTCATGGCCGGCGCCGACCGCGTGGAGGGCACGCTGTTCGGCAACGGGGAGCGCACCGGCAACGTCGACCTCGTCACCCTCGCGCTGAACCTCTTCAGCCAGGGGGTCGATCCGGCCCTCGATTTCTCGGACATCGACGCGGCGCGCCGCACCGTCGAGCACGTGAACCGCCTGCCCGTCCATCCGCGCCACCCCTACGCCGGCGACCTCGTCTATACCGCCTTCTCCGGCTCGCATCAGGACGCCATCAAGAAGGGTTTCGAGGCCCTGGGCAAGGTCTACGACGTCTGGGGAGTCCCCTACCTGCCCATCGACCCGCATCACGTGGGGCGGAGCTACGAGGCGGTGATCCGGGTCAACAGCCAGTCGGGCAAGGGGGGCGTGGCGTACATCATGAAGTTCGAGCACGGCCTCGACCTGCCGCGCCGGCTGCAGGTCGAGTTCTCGGCGGTCATCCAGCGCCTGGCCGAGGCGACGGGGACCGAGGTCACCGCCGACCGGATCTGGTCGACGTTCGAGTCGACCTATCTCACGCCGGCCCGGCCGCTGGCGCTGATCGGGCACGCCGTGGCCCCGGCGGCGGGCCAGCCGGGTCGGATCCTGCTCGAGGCCCGGCTCCGCCTGGAGGAGGGCGAGCGCACGGTACGCGGTCAGGGCGGCGACCCCGTCACGGCCCTGGCCGACGCGCTGCGGCGAGACGGTGGCCTGGCCGTGGAGGCCCTGGATTACCACCAGCACCTGGTGGGCGAAGGCCCCGGCGCCGCCGCCGTCGTCTACGTCGAGGCTCGAGTCGGCGGGGATCGAGTCCGGTGGGGTGTCGGGCTCGATCCCGACCTCGTCACGGCCTCGCTCCGCGCGGTGGTGAGCGCCGTGAACCGCGTCTGACGGCGCGGCGGCTCGCCTGCCGGCTGGTGCTCCCCGCTCCGGCTGGGCTATGCTGGCCGGCAGCCGGGGCCGCGCCTTGGCGCGACGTGAAGGCCGCGAGAAGAAAGGACACGGGCGATGAAGGTCACGCGCATCCAGGCGACCAGTCATCGAGTTCCGATCACCGTCCCGCTCTTGTCCGAGCCGATTCACCGGGAATTCGTGTTCGTGCGGCTGCAGACCGACAGCGGGGCGACCGGCTACGGGCTCACCGGGCCCGTCCAGCGATCGGGGGTCCGCGAATTCATCAACAAGGAGATCGCGCCACTGCTGGCGGGGGCCGATCCGCTCGCGACCGAACGGATCTGGCACGACCTGTTTTACCGGCTGAATCCTCGCGTGCAGACCGGCGTGTGGTCGTCCGGGGTCAGCGCGGTGGACATCGCCCTCTGGGATCTCAAGGGCAAGCTGCTCGGGCAGCCTGTGTGGCGGCTGCTGGGCGGCTATAACCGCACCGTCGAAGCCTATGTGACGTTCGGGCTCGCCGAGTACGATCGCGATCAGCTCGTCGAGGCGGCCAAGCTGTTCGTGAAGCAGGGGCACGACAAGCTCAAGATGGTAGTGGGGGCCGGACCGCGCAAGGACCCTGTCGAGGACGCCGCGCGGGTTCGGATGGTCCGGGAGGCGGTCGGGGAGCGCGTGGACCTGATGGTCGACGCCAACTACATGCTCTCCTTCCCGCAGGCCCGGGACCTGTGTCACCGCATCGAACCCTATCGGATCACCTGGTTCGAAGAGCCGGTCTACGGAAACGACGCCCGGCTCCTGGCGAGCCTCCGCCGGCAAACCCGAATCCCGATTGCCGCCGGCCAGAACGAAGGGCACAAGTGGCGACACCGCGAGCTGCTGGTGAACGAGGCGATCGACATCGCGCAGCCCAACGTGGTGTGGGTCGGCGGCTACACCGAGGCCGTGAAAGTCGCGGCCATGGCCCAGAGCTTCAACGTGCCCATCGCCAACGGCGGGGGATGGCCGCATCACAACATGCATTTGATCGCCGGCGTCGCCAACGGATGGCGCGTCGAGTTCCACCTGTTGATGTGGCTGACGGGGGAGATGATCTATCGCCATGCGCCGAGCCCGGCGGACGGCATGGTGACGTTGACCGAGCAGCCGGGATTGGGCCTCGAACCGCAGGAGGAAGTCCTGAGGGACACCGAGGAGCGGTGAGGATGGAGAGCCGTCCGGGCCCGGCCGCAGCGGCGGAGCAGGCGCCCATGCCATGCAGCCATGCCACTGCCGGGAGCCGTCACGGGCGGGAGATGAGGAGCGGAGGCCGTACCACGGCCGGAGGACGCGCGATGAGACGGTGGGCTACTCTGGGCATGACGTTGATCGTGGCCGTGAGTCTCGTGACGCTCGTCGCGACCGGGAGCAACGGCGCCACGATGGGGGTACGACTCGGCCACGGCATGGGACCGAACCACCACATCAACAAGGCCGCATTCCGCTTCAAGGAGGTGGTCGAGAGTCGGAGTAGCGGAGCCATCAAGGTCGAGCTGTTCCCTGGACAGGTGATGGGCAACGACGAAGAAATGCTGGTGGCGACGACTCTCGGGACCCTCGACGTCGTGATGGCGCCGGCCGGGGCCTGGGGCATCCTCCAGCCCGAGTTCCAGCTCTTCTCGCTGGTGTACATGTTCCGGGACGCGGAGCACGCCGAGAAGGTGTTCCGCGGACCGATGATCACCGACCTCTCGGGCAAGCTGGTCGCGAACAAGAGCATTCGGATTCTGGCCCCGTTCTTCTACTACGGGAAGCGACAGCTGACGGCAAACAAGCCGATCCGGCGGCCGGAAGACCTCAAAGGCCTGACGATCCGGGTCCCGAACGTCCGGGTGCACCAGGAGGGCGTGGCCGCCCTCGGTGGCCAGGCCACGCCGCTCAACTTCCCGGAAGTGTATCTGGCCCTCAAGCAGGGCGTGATGGACGGGCAGGAGAATCCCGCCTCGCAGATCCTGGACGGCAAGCTCTACGAGGTGCAGAAGTACCTGATGCTCACGGAGCACATCATCACGAACTTCGTGATGGGCGCGAACGAGGCGAGCTTCAAGCGGCTGAGCCCCGACCAGCAGAAGATCTTCGTCGAGGCGGCGAAGGAGGCGGAGGCCTATAACAACGAGCTCGCCTTCAAGGAAGAGAAGACCGCGGTGGAGGCGCTGGCGAAGAACGGGATGACGGTCATCACCCCGGACAAGCCCGCGTTCATCAAGGTGACCGAGCCGGTCCGGCTCAAATACGCCAAGGACTTCGTCGAGGTATACCGGCGGATTCAGGACACCAAGTAGGAGGGCGGATCCTCTCGCGGACGCGCGCTCGTGCGACGGGCATTCTCGGCTCTCGGCCGGAACTGCGAAGACGTGCTGGGTGCCGTCTGTCTGGTGACGATCGGGCTGACGGTCCTGGTCCAGATCGTCTCCCGGTATCTGCTGCGGGACCCGGTCAAGTGGAGCGATGAGCTGGGCCGGGTCCTCCTGGCCTGGCTGACTTTTCTGGGCGCGAGCGCGGTCCTGCGGGCGGGCGGCCATCCCCGGACGGCGGTCGTGCGAGATTGGTTCGGGCCGCGGGGGCGCCGGATGTTCGACAGGTTCGCCATGTTGTGTTGGGTCGTGTTGCTCGCGTACGGGACCTACTACGGGTTCGTTCTCGTCTCCAAACTGACGACCATCAAGCTGGTGACGCTCAATGCATCGTGGGCGTGGTGGTACGCCGCCTTTCCGATCGGCACGGCGTTCATGCTGATGCGAATCGTGGAGAGAGTGGCGCGCGGCAAGGGTCTCGACGATTGATGGAGACGCATGCGGCGCTGCTGTTCGGCGTGTTCTTCCTGCTGGTGGCCCTCAGCGTCCCCATCGGGGTGTCGCTGGGGGCCGCCGCGCTCGTGTATCTCTTCGTGAATCAGGAAGCGATCATCAGTCTCGCCCAGCGGGCGGTGATCGGCACCAACTCGTTCCTGCTCGTCGCGGTGCCGTTCTTCGTCCTGGCGGGAAACCTGATGAACACGGGGGGCATCACGCGGCGTCTCTTCCGGTTCGCGTCGGCCCTGGTGGGGCGGCTGCCGGGGGGATTGGGGCACGCCAACGTGGTGGCCAACGTCATCATGGCCGGGATGTCGGGATCGGCGGTCGCCGATGCCGCCGGGCTGGGCACGGTCCAGATCCCCGCGATGAAGGAAGCTGGCTACGACGAGGACTTCAGCACCGGATTGACGGTGGCGGCGGCCACGATCGGCCCCATCATTCCGCCGAGCATCAACATGGTGGTGTACGCGTTCCTGGCCGAAGTCTCGATCGGGCGCATGTTTCTGGGCGGCTTCGTGCCCGGGGTGTTCATGGCCGTGTCGCTGATGGCGATAGTCTACATGTACGCCGTGCGCCGGCGCTATCCGAAGGGGCCCCGGATGGGGATCCGCGAGATCGCGACCGCCTCCCTGGAGGCGGTTCCGGCCTTGCTGACCCCGGTCCTCCTGCTGGGTGGCATGTTCATCGGCGTCTTCACGCCGACCGAGGCCGCGGTCGTCGCGTCGGTCTACGCGCTGCTCCTGGGTTGGCTGTGGTACCGCTCCATCGACCTGCGGGGGTTCTACGCGGCGTGCGTGGGGAGCCTGCGCATAACCGCGACGACCATGTTCATCATGGCGATGGCGTCGGTGTTCGCGTGGGCGCTGGCCCGGGAGCAGATCCCGCAGGCGGCTGCCGGGTTCGTCTTCTCGATCACCGAGAACAAGGTCCTGGTACTGCTGATGGTGAACATCGTCTTGCTGATCGCGGGGTGCGTCCTCGACGCCGTGTCGGCGCTGATCATCCTCATGCCGATCCTGCTCCCGATCCAGAAGCAGCTCGGGGTCGATCCGATCCATTACGGCGTGATGGTCGTGTTCAACATCACGTTGGGGAACATCACGCCGCCGGTGGGCATGTGCCTGTACGTCGGCAGCGCCGTGGCCCAGATCTCACTCGACCGCGTCGTGCGCGCCACGCTGCCGTTTCTGGTGCCGTTGCTGATCGTGCTTGCCATCATCACCTACGTCCCGCAGACGGTGTTGTTGCTGCCCAACGCGGTCATGGGCGTGGGGCGGTAGAAAGGAAGGAGACGGATGAGCCGGATCGTGGACCTCAGTTATCCGATCGAGCCGCACTGGCGGCACACGTTCTTCAACGAGCTGATCGTGCACGAGAACTTCGAGTACAAGGAGGGCGACTACGGCCGGTACTGGCATGACGCCTACATCCACATCAACAGCCACGCCTTCACCCACCTCGATGCGCCCCTGCATTTCACCCCCGGGGCCAAATCTCTGGACCAGATGCCCCTGGAAACCTGGGCCGGCCGGGCGGTGATCGTCGATCTGAGCTACAAGAAGGACGACGAGGGGATCACGGCCGAGGACCTGGAGAAGCAAGGGCAGAAGATCCAGCGGGGCGACATCGCGATCATGATGACGCGGTTCGACGAGCGGTGCTCGATCAAGGAACGCCGGTTCTGGCAGCACTTTCCGTACATGGAGCGATCGGCCTGCGAGTGGCTCGTCGGGCGGGGCATCAAGGCCTACGGCGTCGACTTCCCGCCGGACTACTCTACCCGGTACTTCGTGAGCGAGAAGCCGGAGCGAGCGATCCCCGACCAGGAGGAGTTCACGACGCACTTCGCCTTCCTGCCGCGCGAGATCGGGATCATCGAGTACCTGTGCAATCTGGGCGCCCTGCGGCGGGACGTGGTGCAACTCTATGCGCTGCCGCTCAAGATCATCGGACTGGACGGCTGTCCGGCGCGGGTGATCGCGGTCGAGGACTGATGGGCCTGGGACGACGCGTCGGGGACGTCGCACGGGGCTCGAGAGGAGTGACATGATGCCAGCGGGCGAGGAACGCAAAGTCGAGTTCTACAGCTCCGGTCTTCGCCTGCGGGGAGTTCTCTATCTGCCAGCCGGCGCGGACTCGCGACTGCCGCTGCCTGGCGTGGTCCTCTGTAACGGCTTCACCACCGTGAAAGAGCTCTACCTGCCGCCACTGGCGCGCGCCCTGGCGGCCGCGGGATTCGCGGCGCTGGCGTTCGATTACCGCGGTTTCGGAGAGAGCGAAGGGCCGGCGGGACGGCTGATTCCGACCGAGGAAGTCGAGGATGCCCGGAACGCGATCACGTTCCTGCAGAGTCAGCCCGAGATCGACGGCGCGCGCATCGGGCTCTTCGGAACGAGCTTCGGGGGGGGAATCGCGATTGCCGCGGGCGCGGCGGACCGGCGGGCGCGAGCGATCGTCAGCAACGTGCCGGTCTGCCACGGCGAGCGGTGGCTCCGAGGGATGCGGCCCTACTGGGACTGGGTGGAGTTTCGCCGCCAGCTCCAGGCGGACCGGATGGGCCGGGTCCTGACCGGGAAATCCCGGATGGTCGACCGGGCCGTCATTGCCCCGCCCGATCCGGCCGCCCGGCGGACCCACGATCGACAGCCGCCTCGCCCGCAGTTGCTGCTGGAGTCCGGCGAAGCCATCATCGAGTTCAAGCCCGAAGAGATCGTCGAGCGCCTCAGCCCGCGCCCGCTGCTCATGATCGTCGCCGCCGACGACACGCGGGTGCCGCCGGAGGTCAGCTTACCGACGTTCGAGCGCGCCAAGGAGCCGAAGTCGCTGACGGTCCTGGAGGGCATCGAGCACCACGAGGTGTATGAGCCCCCGGCGCGAGACCGCCTTCTCGGAGTGCTCGTGCCCTGGCTGAAGACCCATCTCGAAGCGAGGGATCCGCCCGACAACTCCCTCGCCTTTCACGTAGGACTGGCCAGCCGGCCGGAAAACCCGTAGACTCTCCCCGAGAGGCCCTTCAGGAGGATCAGCCATGCCGGTCCGCGCCCTGCTCCATTACGCGCTCGAGGTCCCCGATCAGACCGTCGGGGAGAAGTTCTATCGCCATTTCGGCCTCATCGACGAGCCCCGGCGGGATAGCGCGGTGCACCTGCGTCCGGCCCCCCTCAAGCGCGAGTGCACTCTCCTCTACGCGGGCCCGAAGAAGCGCCTTCACCACCTCGCGTTCGGGGCCCCCGGGGACGACTTCGAGGCGGTGCGGGAATCCATCCGGCGGGCGGGGGTTCGCGAGGTCGATCCGCCCCCGGGCGCGCCGGAAGGCGGTCTGTGGATCCGGGACCCCGACGGCCACGCCGTGAACGTCCGCCCCGAGGGGCGCCAGGAGCCGCCGGCCGACCCGCCCCCGGCCGTCAACACCCCGGGTCACATCCGGCGGGAGACGGTGCGCGGGTGTCCGGAGCGGACGCTTCCGATCGCGCCCCGCAAGCTCGGCCACGTGCTGTTCTTCACGCCGGATCTCGATCGGCAGATCGACTTCTACAGCCGGGTCCTCGGGCTCAAGCTGAGCGACCGGGTGAAGAGCTTCGTGGCGTTCCTCCGCTGCAGCACCGACCACCACAATCTCGCGTTCCTGGCCTCCAGAGGCCCGGGCTTCCATCACGCCTCGTTCCAGGTGGGTTCGATCGACGAGATCGCGCTCGGCGCCGCGCGCATGCGCGACGCCGGATGGCAGCAGGGATGGGGGCTCGGCCGCCACGTGATCGGGTCGAACTACTTCTACTACACGCGGGACCCCTGGGGGAGCTTCGCCGAGTACTACCACGATCTCGACTACATCCCCGAACAGTGCGCCTGGGTCCCCCGCGACTTCCCGGAAGAGGATTCGCTGTACGTCTGGGGGCCGCCGCCGCCTCCGGAGTTCATCGAGAACACCGAGCTCGTCTGAGCGTCGGAGGGGCCGTCGCGGCCTCCTCCCAAGTCGGAGGCGACAGTGCTCCCACGTGTCCTCGTCGCGACCCTCTTCGGCGCCGTCGCCGCGGTCTTGAGCGTCCTGCTCGTCGGCCCGGGTCTCGCCCAGGGTCCGATCCGGATCGGCGCGTCGCTGTCCATGACCGGCACCTACGCCCAGCCGGCCAACTTTCAGCGCGAGGGATACCTCCTCTGCGAAAAGGAGCTCAACGGCCAGGGCGGCCTCCTCGGCCGCAAGATCCAGTTCGTGCTCTACGATGACCAGTCCCAGCCGGCGACGGCCGTGCGCCTCTACGAGCGGCTGATCACCGAGGACAAGGTCGACGTGGTCATGGGCCCGTACTCGTCACCTGTCACCGAGGCGGTCGCCAACGTGACCGAGAAGTACCAGAAGATCATGGTCTCGCCGCTGGCCGCGACCACCTCCATCTTCCGGAAGGGGCGGAAGTACATCGTCATGGTCATCTCGCCGGCCGAGGTCTATCTGGAGGGGCTGCTCGACCTGGCCGCGAAGAGCGGGTTCCGGACGGTCGCGCTCCTCAACGAGGACACGCTCTTTCCCAAGGCGACGGTGCTGGGGACGGTCGAGCTGGCCCGGCAAAAAGGACTCCAGGTCGTCTTCCAGGAGGCGTATCCGAAGGGCAACACCGAGTTCTCCGCGCTCCTGGTGAAGGTGAAGGCCGCCCAGCCGGACGTCATCGGCGCCGCGACCTACTTCGACGACGCGGTGGCGCTCACCCGCCAGATGAAGGAGCTGGACGTCAACCCCAAGATGTTCGGCGTCACGGTCGGCGGCGACCTTCCCCGCTTCGGGGAGCTCCTCGGCAAGAACGCCGAGTTCGTGTACAGCGCCTCCCAGTGGGAGCCGACGCTGCCCCATCCGGGGGCCCGGGAGTTCAGCGAGCGATATCAGAAGGAGTACGGCCACGAGCCCTCCTATCACTCGGCCGCCGGCTACGCGGGATGTCTGATCTTCGCCGAGGCGGTGAAGCGGGCGGGAAGCCTCGACACCGAGCGGGTCCGCAAGGCGCTCCTCGAGCTCAGGACCACGACGGTCTTCGGTGAGTACGCGGTGGACGCGGACGGCTTCCAGACTGCGCACAAGATGGTCACGCTCCAGTGGCAGGAGGGGAAGCGCACCGTCGTGTGGCCCGAGAGCGTCGCCGGCGCCAAAGCACGGATCCCGACGCCGCCGTGGTCGCGGCGGTGACCCGAGCCGGCCTCCTCGTCCGGGCGGCCGCGGTCCTGGGGCTGGCGTGGTGCGCCGGGCCGGGGGCGGCCCAGCCGCCGGGGCAGGGGCACGGCGCCGAGGCGCGCGACATGGCGCTGGTGGGGCACCACGACCTCCAGGCGCGCTCCGCCTACCAGCCGATCGTGCACCAGCACGGGGGACGCTGGATCGCCTACATCGGCCATCACGGCGGGACCGAGAAGGCGCCCAAGCCGCTCAATCCGTTGACGCGCGCCGAAGAGCCCAACGGCACGTCCATCCTGGACGTGACCGACCCGCGCCGCCCGCGCTACCTCGCCCACCTGCCGGGCGAGCCGGGGCTCGGGGAAAACGGCGGCGCCCAGATGGTCCGAGTGTGTGACGGCAAGACGCTGCCGAAGGGTGATCGCGATCGCGTCTACCTCCTCCGCACGTTCGGCAACTCGGCCCACGAGGTGTGGGACGTCACCGAGCCCGCCCGCCCGCGGCCGGTCAGCCGCCTGTCGGGGCTCAAGGGCACGCACAAGAACTGGTGGGAGTGCGACACCGGCATCGCCTACCTGGTCTCCGGGGTGGACGGGTGGCGGACGCGCCGCATGACCCAGATCTACGACCTGAGCGACCCGACGAAGCCCGTCTTCATCCGGAACTTCGGGCTGCCCGGTCAGGAGCCGACCGCGACCGGATCGGTGCCGACCGAGCTGCACGGGGCGATCTCGACCGGGCCGGCCGGGAACCGCGTCTACTTCGGCTACGGCACGAACAAGGCCGGCGTCCTCCAGATCGTCGACCGCCGGAAGCTGCTGACTGGCCCGCCCGCGCCGACGCCGGCCAACCTCCTCTTCCCGCAAGTCGGCCGGCTCGATCTGCCGCCGTGGATCGGGGCTCACACCGTCTTCCCGGTGCTGGGCATGGAGCTGGCGGAGTTCGCCGGGGACAAGGCAGGGCGCCGCCGCGATTTCGTCGTCATCAGCAACGAGTCCCTGGTCAACGAGTGCGCCGAGGCACGGCAGATGGTGTGGATCGTGGACGTCACCAACGAGGCGACGCCGTTCGGCGTGTCGAACTACACGGTGCGGGAGGCCGAGGGCAACTTCTGTGCCCGGGGGGGGCGCTTCGGCAATCATTCCTCCAACGAGAGCTTCACGGCCGTCTACCACCGCCGGCTCGTGTTCTTCGCCTGGTTCAACGCCGGCGTCCGGGCGCTGGACATCCGCGATCCGCTCAACCCCCGGGAGGTGGCCTCCTACATCCCGGCCACGACGCCGACCACGGAGCCGCGCTGCGTCAAGGTCGACGGCGTCGACCGCTGCAAGGTGGCGATCCAGACCAACAACCTCGAGGTCGACGATCGCGGCCTGATCTACGCCGTCGATCGCGCCAATACGGGGCTCTCCATCCTGGAGCTGACCGGCCCCGCCCGAGCCATCGCCAACATCCCCTGAGCGCATGCCGACGCTCGGCTTCGTCGGGCTGGGGGCCATGGGCGGCCGCATGGCGAAGCGCCTGCTCGACGCCGCCTACCCCGTCGTCGGCTACAACCGGACGCCGGCTCGGGCCCGGTGGCTGGTCGACGCCGGGATGCGGGCCGCCGCCTCGCCTCGCGCCGTCGCCGACGCAGCCGACGTCGTCTTCAGCATGGTGACCGACACCGACGCGCTCCACGCGGTGGCGCGCGGCCCGGACGGCATCCTGGCCGGCCTGCGTCCCGGCGCCGTGTACGTCGAGATGAGCACCGTCCACCCGGCGACGATACGCGCCCTGGGGGCCGAGGTGGTGTCGCGCGGGGCCGTGATGCTCGACGCCCCCGTGTCCGGCAGCGTCGCCACCCTGGAGGCCGGCCAGCTCGCCTTCATGGTCGGCGGTGACCCCGCGGTGCTCGAGCGCGTCCGGCCGTACCTCCTCGCCATCGGCCCCACGATCACCCACGTCGGCCCGCTGGGACTGGCCATGACGATGAAGGTCGCCACCAACCTCGGGCTGGCCGTCCAGATGCTGGCGTTCAGCGAGGCGGTTCTGCTCGCCGAGAAGGCCGGCATCGCCCGCGAGCGCGCCGTCGAGGCGTTGCTGCGGAGCGTGATCGCGTCGCCCATGGTCCGCTACCGGGGACCGTTCGTTCTCTCAATGCCGGCCGAGGCGTGGTTCGACGTCGGGATGATGCAGAAGGATCTGCGGCTGGCCCTCGACATCGGGCGCGCGGTCGGGGCCGTCCTCCCGGCCACGGCGCTGACCCACGAGTGGCTGGCCGCCGCCCAGGGCCGCGGGCTGGGCGAGTTCGATTTCGCGGTGGTGTTCGACGTGCTGGCGGAGCTGAGCGGGCTCCCGCCGAGCAAGAAATCCGGAGGGGCCTGATGGGACTTCCGACCTACGGCACCATGGGGGTCGACTGGGAAGAGCGCGTGAATTTCGACCGGCTGCGGCGGGACCGGCTCAGCCGGGTGACGGCGGCGCTGGGACACTCGGAGCTGGGCGGTCTCCTCTGCTTCGACATGTATAACATCCGCTACATCACCCACACGACCATCGGCGAATGGGCCCGGGACAAGCTGTCGCGCTTCGCCCTCTTGCCCCGCGAGGCCGAGCCGATCATGTGGGACTTCGGCTCCGCCGCCCGTCACCATCGGCTCTACTGTCCCTGGCTGGGCGAGCGCTCGCGCGCCGGCATCTCGCTCCTCCGGGGCGCGATGACGCCGGAGATGGGACGGGCCGAGGACCTGGCCCGCAAGATCAAGCGTGAGCTGGAGGCCCGCGGACTTCACCGGGCCCCCCTCGGTGTGGACGTGATCGAGCTGCCCATTCTGGCCGCGCTCCAGCAGGAGGGCCTCCAGGTCGTCGACGGCCAGCAGCTCATGCAGGCGGTGCGCCGCATCAAGACGCGGGACGAGATCGTCCTCCTCAATACCGCGGCCATGATGGTGGACGCGGCCTACGAGGACCTCTACCAGGCCCTCCGGCCGGGCATCCGGGAGAACGAGCTGGTGGGGATCGCCGCCAAGACGCTCTACGACCTGGGCTCCGAGGACGTGGAGGCCGTCAACGCGATCGCCGGCGAGCGCTGCAATCCGCATCCCCACGTCTTCTCCGACCGGGTGCTGCGGCCGGGCGATCCCGCCTACTTCGACATCCTCCACTCCTACATGGGCTACCGCACCTGCTATTACCGGTCCTTCGCGGTGGGCAGCGCCTCGGCCGCCATGGTCGACGCCTACAAGCGCTGCCGGGAGCTCCTCGACCAGGCCATCGCGATCGTCAAGCCGGGCATCACCACCGCCGACATCGTCGCCCTCTGGCCGCGCGCCCAGGAGTTCGGCTTCCCCGACGAGGAGGCGTGCTTCGGCCTCCAGTACGGCCACGGGGTCGGGCTCTCGATCTGGGAACAGCCGGTGATGAGCCGGCTGGTGTCACTCGAGCACCCGATGACGCTCGAGCCCGGCATGGTCTTCGCGCTCGAGAACTTCTGGCCGGCGTCGGACGGCTGGTCGGCGGCCCGCATCGAGGAGGAAGTGCTCGTCACCGAGACGGGGCACGAGATCCTGACCCGGTTCCCCGCCGAGACGCTGCTGGTGGCCGGCACCCGGTACTGGACCGCGACCGGCCCGCTGGCGGGCACGCGCGAGCTCGACCCGACGGCCAGCCCCCGGCGAGCCGACCTCGGCTGAGAGGAGGCGTCGATGCGCACGCGCTGGATGGCGACACTCGCGGCCGGGGTCCTGGCCGCCGCCCTCGTGGGCGGTCTCGCCGGGGCGGCGGACCCGGTCCTCCTCCGGGTCCGGGTTTTCCCGGGCGTCCACAACCTCGCGATCTTCGCCGGCCAGGCCAGAGGCATCTTCGCCAAGTACGGGGTCCAGGTCGAGCTCGAGTTCACGCCCAACTCCCAGGCGCTGCGCGACGGTCTCGCCGCCGGCGCCTTCGAGGTCGCCCACGCCGCGGTCGACAACGCCGTCGCCATGGTGGAGACGGCCGGCGCGGACGTCGTCGTGGTGGTGGGCGGCGACAGCAGCATGAACCAGCTCTTCGTCCAGCCCGAGGTCCGATCCATCATCGACCTCATGGGCAAGACGGTGATCGTGGACGCCCCGAACACCGCCTATGCCCTCCAGCTGAAGAAGATCCTGCTCAAGCACGGGCTCAAGGCCGGCCAGCACTACACGGTGAAGCCGATCGGCGGGACGTTCCAGCGGGCGGCCGCGATGCGCGAGCACAAGGAGTACGCGGCGACGATGCTGTATCCGCCCTACTCGATCGTGGCGGAGCGCGAGGGCCTCCGGAGCCTCGGGCTGGCCGTCAAGATGCTCGGCCCCTACCAGGCGACCGCCGGTTTCGTCCGGCGGTCCTGGGCCCAGGCGAACGCGTCGACCCTGGAGCGGTACCTCCAGGGATACGTCGGAGCTCTCCGCTGGGTGCTGGCGCCGGCCAATCGCGACGAGACGATCGCCCTCCTCGCCCAGCGCCTCAAGCTCGACCCCGACGTGGCGGCCGCGACCTACGCGCACGCCGTCGACCCGGCCGGCGGGCTCACGCCCGACGCGCGACTCGATCTGGAGGGGTTCCGCAACGTGCTCGCGCTCCGGGCCGAGCTGGAGGGCCAGTGGGGCGGCCAGCCGCCGGCGCCCGAGCGCTACTACGATCCGCAGTACTACCGCCGGGCGCTCGCCGCGCTCGGACCCTAGGTCATTTCGGGGGGGTCTCGGAAGACCCCCCCGAGGCCCCCCCGTCGTGGCGGCGGCAAAGCCGCCGCGCGGAGCCTATTCGAGGCCGCGCACGCTCGTTCGCGGCCTGACCCGCCGTCGCGCGCGAGGGTCGTCCTCGGGCGTCATCCCCCGCACGTCGCCCAGCGCCCACAGCGCGAGGTGGCACTCGGTCTCGAGGATCTGACCGACGCGCTCGATGACCGGGGCGGTCGCGACCCGGCGAATCCCGCGAGCCAGCCGCCGCAGCTCGCGCAGGCGGCGGATCATCTCCCGCCGGTCGCTCGGCGCCGGCCGGCGGGGCGCGGGACGCCGGACGGCCCGCGCCGACGACCGAGGACGACGGGATGCGATGGTGATCGGCCCGGTACGCCGCTTCATCGCTTGAGCTGCCACCGGTGGCCCGGCGGTCGATGGTCGAAGAACCGCTTCGCCTTCAGCTCGAAACGGGGCAGGCTGCCGGGGCCGACCACCTCGACCCCGATGGTCACGCCGATGGCCCGCTTGAGGACCGCCTCGGTCTCGGCGCGGATGGCGGGGTAGAGCGCGGCCGGGACGTCGGGGCGCGCCTCCGCTTTCACGGTCACCACGTCGTTCGACGCCTCCCGGCTCGCGTGCACCTCGTAGTGCTCGGACAGCCGGGCCACCTCGTGGAGGAGCGCCTCCACCGCGGTGGGATAGACGTTGACCCCCTTGACCACGATCATGTGGTCCGTCCGCCCCAGCACCCCGCCCGGGTAGCCGGTCCAGGTGCTCCCGCACGGGCACGGCGCCTGCGTCCATCGGACCAGGTCGTGCGTCCGGTACTTGATGAGCGGCTGCCCGTGCTGGATGTACGAGGTGACCAGGTGCTCGCCCACCTCGCCGTCGGGGACCCGGCGTCCCTGCTCGTCCACCACGAGCGCGTGGTACCAGTCCTCGCAGAGGTGGACCCGGTCGCCCAGCGGACAGCCCGGGTTGGTGGGACCGAGCTCGGCGATCCCGTACAGCTCGTAGACCCGGGCCCCCCAGGTCTCGGCGATGGCGTCGCGCGTGGTCGGGATGGATCCACCGGGCTCGCCCGACACGATGACCACCGACACCGAGCTCCTGGCCAGGTCCACGTTCATCCCGCGCGCCACCTCGCCGAGGTAGAGCGCGTAGGTCGGCGTCGCCAGCACCACGTCGGGCCGGTAGGCGAGGATCTGGTCGATCCGTCCCCGCGAGTCGAGCCCGCCGCCGGAGATGACGGTGCCGCCGAGGCGCCGGACGCCCATGTAGGCGCTCCAGAAGGCGGCGAAGATCCCCCAGTGGAAGGGGAAGTAGAAGGCGTGGTGGGGCCGCAGGCCGACGGACCAGAAGAGGGAGAGCCACGACTCGCCCCACAGGAGCGAGGAGTGGTAGGTGAGCGGGATGTGCAGGGGCACCCCCGTCGAGCCGGACGTCTGGAAACGGTGGAGGAAGAACTCCTCGGGCACCGCCAGCGCCTGCCCGAACGGCGGGCTCGCGGCCTGGGCCTCCAGGAGGTCCCCCTTGTCGATGACCGGCAGCCGCTTGTCGAAGTCGTCCATCGTGCGGACCTGGGCGGGCTTGACCCGGGCGCGGTCGAGGAGGCGCCGGTACATGGGGCTCCGGGCGTAGGCGTAGCGGACCAGGGCCTGGAGCTTGGCGAGGTGGAGGCGGTCCAGCTCGGCCCGGGGCAGGCTCTCGGTGTAGGGATTCCAGAACCGCGCGCGCAGCGTGCGGGCCTTGAAGAGCGCGAGGCTGGCCACGACGGCGGTACGGTAGCACCCGGTCCCCGGCCGGGCAACTGCGCTACAATGGCCGGACCGGCCAGGCCGGGATCACGATCGCGCAGGAGGCCCCGTGAATCCATCGGCAGGAGGAGAGCCGCGCCCGGGCGCGCGGGAGCCGGAGACCGCGCCGACTCCGGGGTCGCGGCCCGCGGTCGCCCGCGAGGGCCAGCTGCCCATGGGGCAGCGGCTCGGCCAGCTCCTGGTCGCCGAGTCCGCCATCACCGAAGCCCAGCTCGGCGCGGCGCTGGCCGATCAGACGCGCACCAACGAGAAGCTCGGCGCCGTCCTCGTCCGCCTCGGGGTCATCAGCGAACACCAGCTGGCCGCCGCGCTGGCCCGCGTGTGCGGCATCGCCGTCGTGCCGGCCCCCATCCCCGAGCTCTCCCCCGAGCTGCTCAAGCTGGTCCCCGCCCGGATCGCCCGCAAGTACGAGGTGATCCCGGTGCTGCGCAAGGCCGGCTCCCTCACCCTGGCCATGGCCGACCCGACCAACCTCCCCGCCCTCGACGACGTGGTGTTCGTGACCGGCCTGCGGGTCATCCCTGCCGTGGCGCCGCCCTCGGCGATCCGCCGGGCCATCGAGCAGGGGTACGGCCCCAGCGAAACGCTCAGCGAGGTGGACGCGGAGGCCGCGGAGATCGAGGTCGTGGAAGGGCGCGAGGGGCCGTCGCCCGTCGACCTCCTGGAGCTCCGGGCCTCCGCCGACCAGGCTCCCGTCGTCCGCATCGTGAACACCATCCTCCTCGATGCCATCCGGCGGGGCGCCTCGGACATCCACCTGGAGTCGGCCGAGGCCGCCCTGCGCATCCGCTTCCGGGTCGACGGCATGCTGCACGAGGCCAAGATCCTCCCCAAGCGGCTCGAGCCGGCGATCCTCTCGCGTATCAAGATCATGGCCAGCCTCGACATCGCGGAGCGGCGCCTCCCCCAGGACGGGCGGATCAAGCTCCGGCACGGGGCGGGGCGCGAGATCGACTTCCGGGTCAACGTCCTGCCGACCATGTTCGGCGAGAGCGCCTCGCTGCGGATCCTGGACAAGGAGGCGCTCAAGCTCGATCTCCACCACCTCGGGTTCGACACGCCCGCCCTGGAGCTGTTCCAGCGGGCGATCCGCAGCACGAATGGCATGATCCTGATCACGGGGCCGACCAGCTCGGGCAAGACCACCACGCTTTACTCGGCGATCCACACGCTGAACGCGCCGCACACCAAGATCCTGACCGTCGAGGACCCGGTGGAGTACCACCTCCCGGGCGTCAACCAGGTGCCGGCGAACGAGGAGATCGGGCGCACCTTCTCGGCCATCCTCCGCTCGTTCCTCCGGCACGATCCCGACGTGATCCTGGTCGGCGAGATGCGGGACACCGAGACCGCCCAGATCGCCATCCGGGCGGCGCTCACCGGGCACCTGGTTCTGAGCACGATCCACACCAACGACTGCCCGTC
>DASYQW010000184.1 GCA_036005065.1 Candidatus Methylomirabilota bacterium
ACCCGTTCAGCATGGTAAATCCCGGCCCGGTCGATGCGATCCGCAGCCTGGGGCTCGGGCAGGGGCGCGAGACCAAGATGCTCGGCCGGACCCTCGCTCGATAGCTCGGCGTCGCGTGACCGTCATGGGATTCAAGCTGGCCCTCGTCCAACCGCTCGCGCATCGACCCCCCGACGATGCCCGCAACGTGGCCGACGCCATCCGGCACGTCGAGGCCGCCGCCCGGCAGGGGGCCGCGGTGGTAGCCTTTCCGGAGACGTATCCGGGGCCCTGGCGAATGCCGGCCCGTTTCGATCCGACCGACGAGCTGGCGGGAGCGGCTCGGCGCTGTGGGGTGTACGTCCAGTTCGGCACGTTGGAGCCGCTCGACGACGGCAGCCGCCGCGCGCACAACGTGCTGCTCCTGGCCCGGCCCTCGGGCGGGACGCCGGGCCGGTACCGGCGGACCCATCCGCCGGGGCCATGGATCTATACCGGCGGGGCCTACTGGGAGTTCGAGTACGTCCCGGGCGAGGACTTCCCCGTCTTCGAGACCGAGCACGGCGTCTTCGGCCTGGCCATGTGCAGTGAGGTGTACGTCCCGGAAGTCAGCCGGGCCCTCGCGCTGCGCGGCGCGGAGGTCATCTTCCTGCCGGCCGGGGTCGACAAACTCCGCCTGTGGGCGTCGTGGAGGAACCTGATCTGGTCACGCGCGATCGAGAACCTGGCCGTGGTCGTGACGACCCAGAACCTGTTCGGGCCTGATCAGCGGGGGCTGGCCATGGTCGCCACGCCCGAGGAGGTCGTCTTCGAAAGCACGCAGCCCGGGATGTTCCTGCTCGACATCGACTTGGCGCGGGTTCGCGACTTACGAGCTCAGCGGGACGGGGTGGGCTCGCAGATCGCCAACGCCGCCAAGGCCGGCGTGCTCACGCAGTGGCAGCGGCCGGAGCTCTACGACAAGATGCTCCCGAAGTCACGGGACGGGGGCCCGACGGCCCCCTCCCAGACCCAGTCACCGGATTGAGATCGCGCGGGCCGGCCTGCGCAGCACGCCGCTGGCGGACGCGGTCATCCGATCGGCTCGCCAAGGGGACGCTCGTCGAGGTGACGTACTAGTCACGGGGTCATAGTCGTGGCGGGAGGGCGCCCCGCCGCGGCTGGGAGCCTGTCGGGTTAACAAGCGCTACGCGAACGCCAGACCGCCGACGGTTGCTGTTCCCGCTCCGAGCGCCGGCTTTGCCGGCGCAACCTGTCCTGGGGGAGGTCTCGGAGGGGGCCGCGGAGGCCCCCTCCGAAGAGACTAGGCGGTCACGGAGCCCCAGAATCACCCGCCAGGTGGCGCATCCGACGCGAGGTCGAGCCGACGCATGAGCTACGCACGGGGCCAGTTCCAGGTCGACTACGAGGCGCGGGTGGATTACGCCGAGCTTCGCCGCCAGCGCGTGGAGAAGGCCCGCGCCCAGCTGGCGGAGCAGAAGCTCGACGCCGTCCTGGTCTGGAAGGACGAGAACGTCCGCTACCTCACCGGCCTGCGGGCGCAGCTGATCGCCGGGAAGAGCAGCTCGCTCAACGGCGTGCTGTTTCCCCGGGAGGCGGAGCCGATCCTGCTCTGCTCGGGCGGGGAGCGCGATCGGGCCCTGGCCAAGATGCCCTGGCTCGCCGAGGTCCACGCCATCCCCATCATGGAGGAGCGCGGGCTCGTCGAAGGGTTCGTGAGCTCCGTCCTGAAGCCGGCGCTCGCTCGACACGGGCTGCTGCGGGCCCGCATCGGCGTGGACCAGCCCACGATGATCCTGATCGAGTCGATCCACCGCCTCTTGCCGGAGGTCGAGCTGGTCGACGGCGACTCGGCCATGCAGCGGGCGCGGCTGATCAAGCTCCCGGAAGAGATCGCCGTCATCGAGGAATCGTGCGCCATCGGCGAGGCGGTGACGCGGCGGGCGCTGGACGCGGTGCGCGAGGGCCGGCGTGAGTGCGAGGTGGCCGGCGACGCCATGCAGACGCTCTACTACCTGGGCGGTGAGATGGCGCACGTCATCACGCCCTTCGTGGCCTCCGGGGAGCACATGTCCCCGCCCCATCGCATCTGCAGCGACAAGCTCATCCGGAATCGCGACGTGTGCTTCATCGACATCGGCGCGATGTGGAACGGCTACTTCGCGGACATCGGCCGGATGACGATCGTGGGCCGGCCCTCGCAGCGGCAGAAAGAGGTCTACACGGCCGTTTTCCAGGGCCTGCAAGCCGGCATCGCCACCATGCGGCCGGGGAAGACCAACCTCGACGTCTCGAACGCCATCGTGGCCAAGATCGCCGAGTTCGGCCTCCAGGAGCACCTGTTCAGCCTGTTCATCGGGCACGGCATCGGCATGGGCGCCAACGAGCCTCCCTACATCGGGGAAACCATGAAAGGGGCGTCGGTCTACGAGCTCAAGCCCAACATGGTGTTCGCCGTCGAGCCGCTGGTGTGGGTCCCCGACGTCGAGGGTGGGGCCGGAGTGCGCATCGAGGACATGGTCCTGGTGACCGAGGGAGCGCCACGAGTGTTGTCGCGGATCGACTACGAGGACCGACTCCTGCTCTGACGTCGCCGCGAGGTCCGGTGAGCCGGCCGGACCTCGGCTACCCGGCCGGGGGCGACGCCGGACGATAGATCTCGCCGCCGCTCTGCCGAAACTCCTCCGCCTTCTCGCGGAGTCCCTGGTCGACGGCGACCGTCTCATCGGCCACCCCTCGGCTGCTGGCGTACTCCCGGATCTCCTGGGTGATCTTCATGGAGCAAAACTTCGGCCCGCACATCGAGCAGAAGTGCGCCAGCTTCGCGCCCTCGGCCGGGAGGGTCTCGTCGTGGAAGGTGCGTGCCGTCTCGGGGTCGAGCGAGAGGTTGAACTGATCCTCCCAGCGGAACTCGAAGCGCGCCCGGGACAGCGCATCGTCCCACTGGCGGGCCCGCGGGTGGCCTTTGGCGAGGTCGGCCGCGTGGGCCGCGATCTTGTACGCGATCACGCCGTCCTTCACGTCCTTCTTGTTCGGGAGTCCCAGGTGCTCTTTCGGCGTGACGTAACAGAGCATGGCGGTCCCGAACCACCCGATCATGGCGGCGCCGATCGCGGAGGTGATGTGGTCGTAGCCGGGGGCGATGTCGGTGGTGAGCGGCCCCAGCGTGTAGAAGGGGGCCTCGGCGCAGGCCACCAGCTCCCGGTCCACGTTCTCCTTGATCAGGTGCATCGGAATGTGGCCCGGTCCCTCGATCATGACCTGGCAGTCCTGCTCCCAGGCGATCGTCGTCAGCTCGCCGAGCGTGTCCAGCTCCGCGAACTGGGCCTCGTCGTTGGCGTCCGCGATCGAGCCGGGCCGGAGCCCGTCGCCGAGCGAGAAGCTCACGTCGTAGGCGGCCATGATCTCGCAGATCTCGCGGAAATGGGTGTAGAGGAAGCTCTCCTGATGGTGGGCGAGGCACCACTTGGCCATGATCGAGCCGCCCCGCGACACGATGCCGGTCACCCGGCGGGCGGTCATCGGGATGTACCGCAGGAGGACCCCGGCGTGGATGGTGAAGTAATCCACGCCCTGTTCGGCTTGCTCGATCAGCGTGTCGCGATAGAGGTCCCAGGTCAGCTCTTCGGCTTTGCCCCCGACCTTCTCCAGCGCCTGGTAGATCGGCACCGTGCCGATGGGAACCGGCGAGTTGCGCAGGATCCACTCCCGAGTCTCGTGGATGTTCTTGCCCGTCGAGAGGTCCATCACGGTATCGGCCCCCCAGCGCGTCGCCCAGGTCATCTTCTCGACTTCTTCCTCGATAGAGGAAGTGACGGCCGAGTTGCCGATGTTCGCGTTGATCTTCACCAGGAAGCGGCGGCCGATGACCATCGGCTCGGTCTCGGGATGGTTGACGTTGGCGGGAATGATGGCGCGGCCGCGCGCGACCTCCTCCCGGACGACTTCGGCCGCCACGCCCTCGCGGAGCGCCACGAACTCCATCTCCGGCGTGATCTGCCCGTGACGGGCGTAGTGCATTTGCGTGACCCGCCGACCCGGCCTGGCCCGCCACGGACGGCGGAGCGCGGCGAACCTCACGCCACCGAGCGACGGGTCCTCCTCACGCTGACGCCGGTAGAGGGACGAAGCGCCCGGCAGCTCCTCGACGTCGCCGCGCTCGAGGATCCAGGAGTGCCGCAACGGCGGGAGCCCGCGCTTCACGTCGACCTGGGCCTCGGGGTCGGTGTAGGGGCCACTCGAGTCGTAGAGCCTCACCGGCGGGGTGCCGCCCGACAGCGCGATCTCGCGCACGGGGACACGGAGGTCGGAACGAGAGCCGGTGACGTAGATCTTGCGGGACGCTGGCATCGCTGCCTCCCTTCGCTGGCATTACCCAGATCAGGTTCGTGCGGTCGGCGGCGGTAGCCGCCCTCTCAGCCCGGTTCCCCGAGCTCCCGCGATAGAGGCCGACCCCACCACTGTAGAGGATCGGCCGCCGCAGCACAAGGGGCATCGCCCGTCAGCCGGTGTCGCCCACCAGCTGCGCCGCGGCGATGCCGGCCAGGGCGCAGGCCTCGTCCCTGTCCGAGACGTCGCCCGAGACTCCCACCGCGCCGACCACCACCCCGCTGGCGTCCCGGATCAGCACGCCGCCCGGCGCCGGCACCACCCGCCCGCCGGACATGGCGTTGAGCGCGGCGAAGAAGGGATGCTGCTGCGGCAGCTCCGCCACCCGGCGGGCCAGCGCCCGGGAGCCGACGCCCATCCCGAGCGCGCCCCAGGCCTTTCCCATGGCGATCTGGGGGCGCACGATGCCCGCGCCGTCCTCGCGGGCGAAGGCCTTCAAGTGGCCCCCGTCGTCGAGGACGGCCACCGCCAGCGGGGCACAGCCGATCTCGCGCGCCTTGCGGAGCGCGGCCTCGACGATGGTCGTCGCCTGCTGGAGCGTGATCCCCGCCATGGAGGCCTCTTCGACTCCTAAGGTTGCATGAGCGCGGCCCGGCCGACCAGGGCGTTCTGCCGCAGGAGCCGGTGGGCCTCCTCGGCGCCCTCGAGCGGGAACTCGCGCGTCACGATCGCCCGGATGCGCCGCTGGCGGAGCAGCTCCAGGGTCTGGGCGATCTCGGCCAGCGAGACGTAGCGGGAGCCGTGGATCTCGAGGGCCCGCTCGAGCATCCAGCGGGGATCCACCCGGAACGTGGGATCGGCCCCGAATACTTCGGACGGTCGGTGGCCGATGATGACCAGCCGACCGGCCCTCGCGAGCGCGCGGACGCCGGCCTCGAGCGTCTCGGAGGAGGCCACGGTGTCGATGACGGCGTCGACGCCCCGCCCGTCGGTCAGCGCGAGCACCTGCTTCGTCAGCTCTTCGCGCCGGATGTCGATCAGCGCGTCGGCCCCCACCGCCCGGGCCATCTCGAGCTTCGGGTCGGCGAGGTCGGCGGCCAGGACCCGCCCGCCGCAGAGCCGAGCCATCTGGACGGCGTGGATCCCCACGCCGCCGCCGGCTCCCACGATCAGCACCTGATCCCCGGGCCCGATCCGGGCCTCCTCCCGGCAGGCGTGGAGCGGCGTGCAGATCGCGTCGGCGCCGATGGCCGCCTCGAGGTCTGACACCCCCGGCGGGATGGGGCAGAGATTGACGGCCGGGATCGCCATGTACTCGGCGTAGCCGCCGTCGCAGGCCATCCCGACGTTGCCGCGGAAGGCCGGGCAGAGTGTCTCCCGGCCACTCCGGCAGTAGGGGCAGACCTTGCAGGTGAGATAGAAGTGGCAGGTGACCCGGTCGCCGACCTTCGCGGTCGCGACCTCGGAGCCCACCTCGACCACCTCCCCGGCGACCTCGTGGCCGGGAATCCGCGGGTACCCGGTCACCCGTCCGGGCGTGGCGATCATGATGACGACGGTGAGGCCGACGCCCGTCGCCCGCACCCGGAGCAGGACGTCGTTCGGGCCGATCTTCGGAACCGGCACCTCCTCGAGCCGGACCGGGCCCCCCAGCTCGCGCAGCACCATGGCCTTCATGGTTCCGTCCCCCCCGGCCAGCATAGACCATCCCGCGCCGTCGCTCTAGCGAGCGAGAGCACATTGAACCGGAGAGGCGCGTCGTGCTACATCACCGACATGGGACGGATGGGCCGCCTCGCGCGCCTCCTTGCGGTCACCGCGCTCGTCGCGGCGTGCCAGTCCGCACCGCCGCCGCCCGTGACCGAGGCCCCACCCGAGCTGATCCCGCTCGGTCGGATCTTCGCCCACCCGCAGTCGAACTGGGGATATCGCATCTCCCCCGACGGCACCCGCGTCGGCTGGATCACCTCCCATGCCGGGCGCGCCACGATCCACTTCCGTCGGGTCGAGGGAGACGAGGCGGGGGTCATCGACACGCACTCCCCGCGCTCGGTCTTCTGGTTCGTGTGGGCGCGGGACAGCCGCGGGATCCTCTACCAGCAGGACCGGCAGGGAGACGAGAACGACCACGTTTACCTCGCCTCCTCTGATCGCCCCCACGCCCCCCCGGTGGATCTCACGCCCTGGCCGGGTGCTCGCTCGTGGATCCATCGGGTCCCGCGCGGCGATCCGGAGCACGTGGTCGTCGGCTCGAACCGGCGCGATCGGACCCTCTTCGACCTCTACCGGGTCAGCCTCGCCACCGGCGAAGCCACGCTCATCGCGGAGAACCCGGGAGAGGTCGTGGACTGGATGACCGACGGGGAGGGCCGCCCGCGCGCCCGGCTCCGGCACGGCGGCTCGGACGCCCGGGTGCTGGAGGTCCGGCGGGACGGCGCGTGGGCGCCGCTTCAGACCTTCGACCTCGAGGAGGTCGACGTCCGGCTGCTCGGCGTCACCCCGGACGACCGTGGCCTCTGGCTCCTGTCGAGCCGCGGCCGGGAGCGCCGCGCGCTCCTCCGGGTGGACCTCGGAACGGGCGCCGAGTCGGTCGTCCACGAGCACCCGCGGTCCGACGTCGAGTGGGTGCTGCTCAGCGAGCGGACGCGGATGCCTCTGGTCGCCTTCGCTCACCCCGACTACCCCGAGGTCCACGTCTTCGACCCGGCCGTGGCCGCGGCGCTGCGGCCGCTCCGGCGCAACACCCCGACCGGCCTGCGCCTCCTGACCCTGGACGATGCCGAGCGGCGGGGGACGGTCGAGATGTACACCGAGAGGGGGCACGAGTCCTACCTCATCGACCTGGGGGGCACGCCGCCGGCCCTCCTCGGTCGCTCACACACGATGGCTTTCGCCGGGGCGCTCGGCGTCACCGAGCCTGTCACGTTCACGAGCCGGGACGGGCTCAGGCTCCACGGTTACCTCACCCGGCCGCCGGGATTCCGGGCGCCGGGGCCGATGGTCCTCGTCGTCCACGGCGGCCACTGGGCCCGCGACCACTGGGGCTACGACCGCGTGATCCAGTTCCTGGCCAACCGTGGTTACGCGGTGCTCCAGGTCAACTACCGGGGCTCCACCGGTTACGGACGCCGCTTCATGGAGGCGGCGATCGGCGAGTACGCCGGCAAGATGCACGACGACCTGATCGACGGCGTCCGCTGGGCGGTGGCGCGCCGCATCGCCGACCCGGCCCGCGTGGCCATCTACGGCGGGAGCTACGGGGGCTATGCCGCCCTGGTCGGGATGACGTTCACGCCGGAGGTCTTCGCCTGCGGCGTCTCCGTCGTCGGGATGTCGAGCCTGGTCACCCTCTTCGAGCGCATGCCGGCCTACTGGAAGCTCAGCTATGCGCCGCGCTTCCTCAAGTATATCGGCGATCCCTACAGCCCGGAGGGCCGCCGGCGGCTCGACGAGCGGTCGCCGCTCTTCCGGGCCGACCGCGCCCAGCATCCCATCCTGATCATTCACGGTGCCAACGACCCGCGGGTGAGCCTCCGCGAGTCCGAGCAGATGGTGGAGGCGCTCCAGCGGGCCGGGAAGGACGTCCGCTTCGTCGTGTTCCCTGACGAGGGGCACCGGCGGGACTACGGCAACTGGCGGAACGCCATCCGGCACTACGCGGAGGTGGAGCGCTTCCTGGCGGCCTGCCTGGGAGGCCGCAGCTCGACGGCGCCCTGAGGCCGCCTGGGAGCGTGTCGGACTAACCCCGCCACTCGCCCCCAAAGCGCGCGATGCCTCGATCAGCGCTCCGAGCGGCGGCTGTGCCGCCGCCACCGAGGGGGGCATCGGGGGGGTCTTCCGAAACCCCCCCGAAGAACTACCGGCCGGGGGACTTCCGGCGCTCGCGCTCGAGCCCCTGCCGGGCCTGCTCGAGCGGGATCTCCCGCCCGTTCTCATCCACGTAGTGGATGTCGAAGGGCGCGTCCTGGTAGATGAAGAGCAGGCACGCGCCGGCGCAGGCGAACACGTGCGGGTGCCGGGAGGGAAGATAGGCGTAGGCGCCGGCCTTCAGCCTGAGCGGCGATCCATCTTTCATCGTGACGATGCCGACGCCCGAGATCATCTCGATGTTCTCGTTCGGCGTGTGCCAGTGGAGCGGGATCGCGCATGCCCGCTGGGCCCTGACCAGGACCGCCGACGGGCCTTGCGACGCATCGCCCCGCAACACCGCCGTCTCGAAGCAGGCGGGCACGCTGGGAAAAACCTGGAACTTGGCCGTCGACGGGTCGACGATCACCGGCGGGTCTGCCGGCTGAGCGCCGAGCGCGCGAGCGACCAGGAGGAGAGCCGGGATCAGGAGCCTGGGCAGCACGTCACGACCTCCGTGAGCCTATCCCGTGCCCAGGTAGATCTCCTGGACGAGGGGGTTGGCCTTGACCGTGTCCCCGACCCCGTCGGCCACGACCTTCCCGAAGTGGAGCACGGTGATCCGGTTGGTCAGCGCGAAGGCGACGTCCATGTCGTGCTCGATGATCAGGATGGTGATGGCCGGATCGAGGGTCTTCAGGAGCGCAGTCATCAAGTGAGACTCGGCCGGGGACAGGCCGGCGGTGGGCTCGTCGAGCAGCAGGAGCTTCGGGGCGCCGGCCAGGGCCAGCGCGATCTCGAGCTGCCGCTGCTCGCCATGGGACAGGTTGCGGACGGTCTCGGTCTCCTTGTCGGCGAGCCCGACCGCCGTCAGTACCGCCCGGGCCCGCTCGAACAGCCGCGGGTAGCGGCGGAGCGGCCGGTGGAGGTGCAGCTTGGTGGGGGACAGCGCCTGGGCCGCCAGCAGGCAGTTGGCGAGGACCGTGAGTCGCGGAAAGAGGTTGGTGATCTGATAGGTCCGCCCGAGCCCCAGGGCGGCCCGGCGATGCGGGGGGAGCCGGGTGACATCCCGGCCGAAGAGCGTGATGCGCCCCGCGCTCGGCGGGAGCTCTCCGCTGATCAAGTTGAAGAGCGTGGTCTTCCCGGCGCCGTTCGGGCCGATGATGGCGCGACGCTCGCCGGGCTGGACGTCCAGGCTGACCCCCTCGACGGCGCGCAGCCCGCCGAACGCCTTCGACACCCCGGACAGGGTCAGCGCGCAGGCCGCCGCATCCATCGGCTCACCGCAGCTTCAACGAGACTTCCTCCCCCTTCCCGATGGGCACGGTGACCGAGAAGAGGTCGGGATGAGACTTGACCCGGGCCAGGTAGTCCTGGAGCTCCGCCGCGTGCGAGACCACGTTGTCCGCCACCAGCAGGCCGCCGGGTGTCAGCCTGGGAAGCGCCAGGTCGAGGTAGACGCGGTAGCTCGGCCGGTCGGCGTCGAGGAACACGAAGTCGAAGGGACCCGGCAGGGCCGCCAGGGTCTCGGCGGCCGCGCCTTCGCGGATCTCCACCCGGTCGAGGAGCCCGGCCCGGGTGAGGTTCTCGCGCGCCAGTCTCACCTTCCCGGCATTCCGCTCCAGGGTGGTGACCCGCCCCCCCAGGGGCTGGACGGCGTCCGCCAGCCAGATGGTCGAATAGGCATTGGACGTGCCCACCTCCAGGATGCGCGTGGCCCGCGACGATCGGATCAGGATCCAGAGCAGCCGGCCGGTGTCCGGGGTGATGTTCAGCATCCGCTTCGCGCGCTCGGTCTCGCGGGCGTCATTCTCGTCACCGAACCGCGCGAGCTCCTCGAGCAGGCTCAGCCGGGTGCTGTCCATGGGGATCACAGCCTGCGGGTCTCTAGCAGCGTGTCGGAGTAACGCAGCGCCGGCCACCGAGCGCGTGGTGCATCGAGGAGTGCTCCGAGCGGCGGCTTAGCCGCCGCCACTTTGGGTTCGCGCGCCTCGGACGGCGGGGCCCCAGCCCCGCGACGTCTTGCGGCGCGCCGTCAGGGGGGGCATCGGGGGGGGCTTCCGAGACCCCCCCGAAGGGACCTAGCAGTGGCGGCACGGCGGGTGGTCCCGGCTGTACACGGGCTCCTTCAGGAACTCCTCCGGCGGGTACTTCCAGAACTGGGAGACGGCCGGGAACGTGTGGATCACGGTGTTCCACAGCTCGCCGTCCCGCTTCTCCACCTTGCGCACGTAGATGTTCTGGACCGGGCTCCCGTGGGCGTCGAGCTTGATGGGGCCTCGCGGGGCGTCGGGGATCTCGATCCTCTTGAGAGCGGCCAGGAAGCGCTCCCGGTCCTCGACGTTGCCGCCGACCGCCTTGACGGCCTCGGCGATCCACCGGGCGGCCGTGTAGCAGGTCTCCGAGTAGTAGCCCGGCACTTTCCCGAACTTGGCCCGGTACTCCTTGACGAACCGCCGGTTCACCGGCGTGTCCAGCGCCGCGCTGTAGATCAGCGGGGTGATCCCCCCGACGGCCTCGTCGCCGAGCGAGGGGAGGACGAACTCGTCGAAGGTCGTCCCGCCGCCGATGAGCGGGAACCGCCCCTTCAGCCCGGCGTCCTGGTACTGTCTGGGGAAGCGCAGGGCGGAGGCCGCCACCATCACCGCGAAGACGGCGTCGGTGTCCCGGCGGATCTGCGACAGGTACGGCGCGAAGTCCGTGGTGCCGAGCGGCGGCCACAGCTTCTGGACGACCTGGCCGCCCGCCTCCTCGAACGTCTTCTGGAAGCCGCCGACCTGCTCCCATCCGAACGCGTAGTCGATGGCGACGGTGACGACCTTCTTGTAGCCGAGCGTCTTCACGACGTACTCGCCGAAGGGATGGTTGGGCTGACTCGAGGTCCAGCCGTTGCGCACCACCCATCTCGCCGGCTTGCGCTGCGTCAGGTCGTCCGCGGCCATGACGGGGTAGAGCATGGGGACCTTGAGCTGGTCCACCTTCGGCGCCAGGGCATAGCCCACGTGCGCGAACAACCCGCCGGCGAGCACCTGGACCTTGTCGCTCTCCACGAGCTTCTGGAGCTTGGTGAGGGCGATGTTCGGCTGCCCCTGAGTGTCCTCCACGATGACCTCGACCTTGCGGCCAGCGATCTGGTTGCCGTTCTCGTCCAGCCACATCG
>DASYQW010000185.1 GCA_036005065.1 Candidatus Methylomirabilota bacterium
GCCAGGCGCGCGGTGAGCGCGTGCACGCGGGCGGACGCGTGCGAATCGCGCGCCTGCGAGGCCATCGCCCCCGCCAGGCGCAGGCACTGCTCGACGACATCGCGATCCCCCAGCGCCGCGAAGGCCTCGGCCGCGCGCAGCACGCCGTCCACCGAGTCCTGCTGCCGAGCACGGAAGAGCGCCGCGAGGTACACGTTGCGGGCGCGCGCCTGGGCAGCGTGGCGCGTCACCGCCACCTGACCGACCCGCAGAGCGGCGTCGCCCACCGCCAGCATCCCGTCCCAGCGCCAGCTGCCGGCGGCGGCGACGTAGGCCTCGCGCCAGGCGCGCTCCGCCGCCCGCACGTCTCGCGCCGCGAGGGCCTCGTCCAGGATCCGCAGGTGGGTCGCCCAGGGCGCATCGTCGATCCGCCCGCTGTCCGGCAACCGATTGTCGGCCCCCTCCGCAGCCCCGAGTGTGGCGAGCGTGATCGTCGCCGCGACGATGAGGACGACACGACCCCCCGAGGTTCCAGCGCCTGGCCTCCGCTCTCTCATCATGGGCCTCCCGCTACCAGCCGTTTCGGAAGAGGGCGAGCAGAATCGGGATCAGCGTCAGCACGCACGCGACATAGCCGATCACGAAGGCGATCAGGTCGTCCCGAGCGGACCCCGATCCGACCGGCTGGCTCCGCGCCTCGGCGCGGGGCGCCGGCGGGCTCCACGTGCGGGGATCGAACCCTCGATCCTTCCAGGGACCTCCCATCACCCGTCCCTCCTTCCGCTGTTGTGTGAGGCCCGACCGGGCCGCGACACGCGAATAACGATGAGCAATGGCAATGCCACAGGGGAAAGGCTGTAGGAACAGGGACTTAGCATCCGGATCTTCATCGGGGGCTGGTGGTGGTGGCGGAATTTTCGGCAGTATTCGGCGGCGGCCGAGCCGGGGTAAGATACCGCCAACCCCATGAATCCCTTGCCGGAGCTGATCGGGGAGAGTCCGGGCATCCAGGCCGTCCGCCAGACGATCGGCCGGCTGCTCCAGCGTCACTCCGACGCCCGCCGTGTTCCTCCCATCCTCATCCAGGGGGAGACCGGCACCGGAAAGGGACTGCTCGCCCGGGCCATCCACGAGACCGGGCCTCGCAAGAGTGGCCCGTTCGTCGACGTCAACTGCGCGGCCATCCCCGAGACGCTCCTCGAGGCCGAGCTCTTCGGGTTCGAGCGCGGCGCGTTCACCGACGCCCGGAACGCGAAGCCCGGCCTGTTCCAGACCGCCCACCACGGGACCCTGTTCCTCGACGAGATCGGGCTCTTGCCGGAGGGCCTTCAGAGCAAGCTCCTGACCGTGATCGAGGAGCGCGCGGTGCGCCGGCTGGGCAGCACCCGGAACGAGCCGGTGGACGTCTGGATCATCACCGCGAGCAACGAGGACCTGGCCGTCGCCATCCAACGCGGACGGTTCCGCGAAGACCTCTACCACCGTCTCGCCGTCCTCACCCTGTGGCTTCCGCCGCTCCGCGACCGCAGCGAGGACATCCTGCGCCTCGCCGAGCACTTCCTCGCCCGGGCCTGCGCGGACTACGGCCTCCCGCCGAAAGCGCTGGACGCGGACGCCCGCACCCGGCTCCTCACCTACCGGTGGCCCGGGAACGTCCGGGAGCTCGCCAACACCATGGAGCGCGTCGCGCTTCTCAGCGAGGCCCGCCTGGTGACGGCAGAGACGCTGGGGCTGCCGGAGACGTCCGCCGTCGAGCCGCCCCGACCGGCGAGGACTCCGACCACCCAGGCGGCGGACATCGTCGAACGGATGGAGCGAGAGCGCGACGAGCTCCTCGCCGCGCTCGTGGAGACCAACTGGAACGTGTCGCGGGCCGCCGCCCGCCTGAGCGTCCCCCGGAATACGGTCCGCTACCGGATCGAGAAGTACGGGCTGCGCCCCGGCGCGGCCCCGGCGGCCCCGCGCCGGCGTCCGGTCGCGCCGGTGCCGTCCCCGCCCTCCCCGGTGGCCCCGGCGGTGACGGCGCCGTCGGCCGCCGCCCCGCCGGCGCCCGCGCCCGCCGGCGTGCGGTGGGAGCGGCGCCGCCTCGCGCTGCTCCGCGCCGGCCTGGACGTGCCGCCCGACACGGACCTTCTGCCCGACGCCACCCGCACGCTCGAGGCCCTGGTGGAGAAGATCGAGAGCTTCGGGGGACGAGTCGAGGAGCTGGCCCCGACGGGGATCGTCGCCGCGTTCGGGCTCGAACCCGTCGAGGACGCCCCGGCGCGCGCCGCCCACGCCGCGATGGCGATGCAGAAGGTCGCCGAGCGGACCCGGCGGGGCGCGGCCGAGCGCGGCGCGCTCCGTCTCGGCATCCACGCCGGGTGGTTCCTGATCGGCCAGGCGGCCGGCGCCGCCGAAATCGACCTGGACGCCAAGCGTGACGCGTGGGCCGTGCTCCAGGCCCTGGTGGCCGCGGCGCCGGCAGACGGCGTGCTGGTCAGCGGCGCCGCCGCCTCGTTCCTCGAGCGACGGTTCGGTCTGGTGCCGATCGGCGCGGTGGCGGGGGCCCAGGAGCCGGCGTTCCGGCTGGCCGGTCTCGAGCGCACGGAGTTCAAGCCGGGCGGATGGAGCACGCGGTTCGTCGGACGGCGTCACGATCTGGAGCTCCTCGAGAACCGGCTGGCTTCCGTGCTGGCCGGCCACGGCCAGGTCGTCGGCATCGCCGGTGAGGCCGGGATCGGCAAGTCGCGACTCCTCTTCGAATTCCGCCAAGGGCTCGCGGGCGCCGACATCCGGTACCTCGAAGGCCAGTGCCACTCCTACGGGAGCACCATCCCGTACCTGCCCGCGCTCGACGTCGTGCGGAGCGCCTGCGGGATCACCGAGGCCGACACCCCCGAGGCCATCGTCGAGAAGGCCCGGTCGGGCATCCATGATCTCGGCCTGGATCCCGAGGAGTCCGCCCCCTACCTTCTCCGGCTCCTGGGGGTGAAGGAGGGAACCGATCGTCTGGAGGTGTTCAGCCCGGAGGCGGTCAAGGCCCGGACCTTCGAGACGCTGCGCCACATGTGCCTCAGCGAGAGCCGCCGCCGGCCTCTCGTCCTCACGATCGAGAATCTCCACTGGATCGACACGACCTCGGAAGAGCTCATCACCTCCCTCGTGGAGGGCCTGGCCGTCGCGCGCATCCTCCTCCTCGTCACCCACCGGCCCGGATACCGGCCGCCGTGGATCGAGCGGTCATATGCGACGCAGATCGCCCTCCAGCCGCTCCCGGCCGGAGATAGCCTGACCATCGTCCAGTCGGTCCTTCAGACCAAGCACGTCCCCGAGGCCCTCGCGCAGATCATCGTCCGAAAGGCGGAGGGCAATCCGTTCTTCCTGGAGGAGCTGAGCCGGACCGTCGTCGAGTTCGGAAGCCTCCCGCCGGCGCTCGCGGTCCCCGACACCGTCCAGGAGGTCCTCCTCACGCGGATCGAGCGCCTCCCTGACGAGCCGAAGCGGCTCCTGCAGACGGCCTCCGTGCTCGGGCGCGAGGTGTCGCTGCGGCTCCTCGGAGCGATCTGGCAGAGCCCGCCGCCGCTGGAGGGGCCGCTCCGAGAGCTGACCCGGCTCGAGTTCCTGTACGAGCAGGACGGCGGCAAGGACCCCGTCTACGTCTTCAAGCACGCGCTCACGCGCGAGGTGGCGCGCGACAGCGTCCCGATCTCGCATCGGCTGGCCCTCCACGCGGCGGCCGGCCGGGCCCTGGAGACCCTGTACGCCGACCGGCTCGAGGAGGCCTCCGACCGGCTCGCGTACCACTACTCGAAAGCCAAGCAGGCCGACAAGGCGATCGCCTACCTCACGCGCTTTGCCGAGAAGGCGGCCCGGAGCTATGCCCACGTCGAGGCCGCCGCCGCGCTGACCGAAGGCCTGGCCCACGTCGATCGGCTGCCGGCGGAGACGCGGGACCGGACCGTCCTCGACCTCGCCCTGCGTCTGGCCCACTCGCTCTCGTTCCTGGGCCGTTTCCGCGAGATCCGGGACCTCCTGCTCGGCGAGCAGGGCCGGCTGGCCCGGCTCGAGGCTCCGGCTCTGGCTGGCCCGTATCATTTCTGGTTAGCCCACACCTACAGCCACCTCGGCGATCACGAGCGAGCGTCGCAGAGCGCCGAGCGCGCCCTCGAAGCCGCGGGACGCGCCGGCGATCCGGCGACGATGGGGCGCGCCTACGTCGTCCTGGCCCAGGAGAGCTACTGGTCCGGCCAGCCACTGCGGGGGGTCGAGCTCGGTGGGCGGGCGGCCGCGCTGCTCGAAGAGGCGGGGGACCGATGGTGGCTCGGCCTGGCCCACTGGGTGGTGGGGATCAACTACGTCATCATCGGAGACTTCGAGCAGGCGCTCGACGCCGAGACCCGCGCCCTCGCCATTGGCGACGCCATCGGCGATCCGCGGATCCAGAGCTACGCCACCTGGAGCACCGGCTGGATCCACGCCCTGACAGGCGAGTGGGAAGCCGGGATCGAGGCGTGCAACCGCGGGCTCGGGCGCTCTCCGGACCCGGTCAGCACGGCGGTCGCCCTCGGCCATCTCGGGTACATCTACCTGGAGAAGGGCGATCCCGCCGAGGCCATCCCCTTGCTCGAGCAGGCAGTCGCGGAGATGAGCCGATTCCAGTTTCGGCGGCTCGAGGGTCGCTTCACCACGTTCCTCGGCGAAGCCTACCTGCTGAACGGGGAGCTCGCGAAAGCGCGGGAGCTCGTACAGCGGGGGCTCGAGATCACCCGGCAGGCCCGCTACTGGTACGGGCTCGGCTGGGCTCAGCAAGTCCTGGGGCGGATCGCCCGTGCCGGTGGGCAGCTCACGGAGGCCGAGGCGCAGCTCACCGAGGCGCTCCAGACCTTCGCGACGATTCAGGCGCGCTTCATGACGGCCCGGACCCACCTGGCGCTGGCCGAGCTCGCCCACGCCCGCGGGAACTCCGAGGCCGCCGCCACCTATCTCCGGGGCGCGTACTCGGCGTTCCGAAGCCTGCGGGTCGGGCGGTACGTCGACCGCGCGGCCGCGCTCGCGCGCGAGCTCGCCATCGCGCTCCCCGACTGATCCCAGGAGGCCTCATGGCGATCCCGGCTCGACTGACCGGTCCTTCCAGCCGTGGTCGGCCCTGACAGTGAGGGCCTCACCCGCGGGGGTGACGCGAGGCGGCCCCGGCATGCCGGAGCCGCCCCGCGACCCTCCGGTCGGGGTCAATTGCAGGGTTTGTGAAGCTGAATGTTCCCGCCAGCCAAGGTGCCGCCGGCACCATAGCCATTGCTCAAGCTGATCACAAAGGTGTCGGAGTCGCGGCCCGGCTCGCGGTTATCCGCCACATCGACGGTATAGATGTAGCCGGCTACCCCGTTGACCTCGGCCTTTCCCGTGAACTGCCGGCTGGTGGCCCCGGTCGCCGAGTAGGCGGTGATGCTGGTCGCCTTCAGCTTCATCCCCGTGTTGTGATCGATGTAGGTCAGGTGGACCTCCGGCACCGTCGCGCCGTCCTTGAACCCGGCGTTGAAGCCGAAATTGGCCCGGCTGCTCGCCACGGTCACCCACCCGCCGCCGGTGACGAAGTCGTGGCACGGGCCCGAGGTGACCGGCGGCACGCAGTTGATATCACTCTTGGCGCTCGACAGGATCACCTCCGCGACACCCGGCACAATGAGATGGATGGCATTGACGCGGATTTCCCGATAGGTCCCGTTCACCGTCGTCGTTTGCTCGTTGATGATGAGCGTCGCCACTCCCGGTATCGTGACGGCGTAGTTGGCGGGAAAGCCCCCGGGGGGCACCTCGATCGTCTGGCCTCCGAAGGTGACCTCGGCGACTTCGGTCTCGCCTCGGACGCCCTCACACGTCGCCTCTGCCTCGGCTCGGACGAAGGAGGCCGTCAGCTGGGCCGGATGCCCGGGCAGCACGACGACGTTGGCCAGCGATGCCGAGCTGCTGGCCTTGCCACTCGCGCCGCTCGTTGAAGCCACCAGGACCTCGGCTCTCAGGACGCCGTCCAGCGTCGCCAGATTGAGGTCCCGGGTATCCAAGAGCGAGTCGGAGCGGAACCCGCCGCTGGGAGGGAGCTCACCGGTGTCGGAAATGAACAAGGGACCGGTGAGGCCGGTGTTGACGAAGGCCGCGAAGGCCCGGCCGCTAAAGGTCGTCGTCGCCTGGGCCGGAGCAGCCCAAGCGAGCCCCGCGAACAGCACGAGCAGTGCCGCGCAGGCGTGTCTCAAGTACCGCGCGCTGAGGTTCATGGCAATGTACCTCCTTGGGGCGAGGACTTTGACGAGCGGTCACGGCAACGACGGGCGATCACCGCAAACGACCGGCCGCTCGCGGCTCGGGACATGGATCGGGACGTAACATGGCGTCAAGGCAGGAGGTGCGAGGAAGCCGCCTCATCGCCCCTGGATGAGACGGCGCCGCATTGCCGCGGCACCCTCGAGGGGTTTCGCTCGGTTTTTCCGCCGGTTTCCGGGTGCCGCAGCGCTGCGGCGTTCGCTGGTAGGTTAGCCGACAGTCAGGCCATGCTTCCGCATGAGCCGCTGGAGCGTGGAGCGATAAATCCCCAGCGCCTTCGCCGTCTGGGTCACGTTTGCGCCGTGCTCGCGGAGAGCCTTTTCGAGGAAGTCTCTTTCCAGCCGCTCGAGCGTCTTCTCCTTCCATTCGTGGAACCGGTACCGGTCGTGACGTTCGGCGCCTTTGATGACGGCTTCGGGAAGGTCGTCGGGCATGATGAGCGGCCCTTTGGCGTAGGCGACCGCCCGCTCCACGGCATTCTTCAACTCCCGGACGGTCCCGGGCCAGTCGTACCGGGTCAGGAGCTCCATGGCGGCGCGCGCGATGCCGACGATCTCCTTGCCGTACTGCGCCGCACACGCTTCCCAAAAATGCGTCGCGAGGAGGGGGATGTCCTCCCGCCGTTCCCGTAACGGGGGGACCCGGATCTGGAGCACATCGAGCCGGAAAAAGAGGTCTTCTCGAAACCGTCCCTTTCGCATCTCCTCCTGGATGTCGCGGTTAGTCGCCGCCATGAAGCGAACGTCGGTTGGGATCGGTTGCCTGCCGGCGAGGCGTCGGACCGCGCGCTCCTCCAACGCGCGCAGGAGCTTGGCCTGGAGGTGGGGGCTCAGTTCGCACACCTCGTCGAGGAAGACACTGCCTCCGTCAGCGGTTTCGAGGAGCCCCTTCTTGGACACCTCCGCTCCGGTGAAGGCACCTCGCTCGTAGCCGAACAGCTCCGCTTCGAGCAGGTTCTCGGGAATCGCGGCGCAGTTAATCGCGAGAAAAGGCATGCGTTCACGCCGGCTCTGGTTGTGAATCGCCCGGGCCACCAGTTCCTTCCCGGACCCGCTTTCACCGAGGATCAGAACGTTCGCGTCCACCAGGGCCGCCATCCGAATGTCGGCGAACAGCTTGAGCAGCGCCTTGGCCTGTCCGACCATGCCGCTCAGGCTCAACGATCCGCGGAGCCGGCTTCGCAGGAGGCCATGGGCCTCCTGCGCCTTCCGCTTCTCGAGCGAGTCCGCGACGACCGACAGGAGCTGGGCGGCCGAGAAGGGTTTCAGCAGGTAATCGGAGGCCGTGAACTTCATGGCCGCCACTGCCGTCTCCACCGTTGGAAAGCCCGTGATGAGGATCACGATGGTCTCCGGATCGGCCTCCTTGGCGACCCTGAGGACGTCCAGGCCGCCCATCCTCCCCATCTTCAGGTCCGTGATCACGACGTCGATGAGGGACGTGCGGAGCACTGCCTCGGCACTCGGCCCGGAACCGGCCTTGACCACCTCATAACCGGCCTTCTGGACAATGTCGGCGCAGAGTTCGAGGAAAGAGGGATCGTCGTCGACGACCAGGACGCGCTCCGCCATCAGCGCCCTCCTTGTCGGTCGCGCCTGACCCGGCCCGCGCATCGAGGTACGACCTTGCGACAGTCGAGGGTAGGTAGCACCTATTCTATTACGTTTTGGGCTGGCGGTAGACCCTACAAAACCCCTTCGGACCCCGGGCGTGCGGGGCGCCTCCCGGGAGCTCCGAGCGGGGCGAGCGGGGGCGACGGATGGTACGTTCAAATTGACATGGCGCGGGATCTTGCGCACAGTGGCACGCCAGGGAGAAACGTCATGCGGACACCGGCCCGACTGACGACGGTCGCGGTCATCGGCAACGGCATCATCGGTCACGGCGTGGCCCAGATCTTCGCCGTCGCCGGCACTCCGGTCCGCCTCATCGGACGGCGTCAGCCGAGCCTGGATGGGGCCCTCGAGAAGATCCGGCAGAGCCTCGGCCAGTTCGAGGCGCGGGGGCTCATCGCCCCGGCCGACGCCCGCGCCGCGCTCGGCTGCATCCGGACGGCCACCGCCCTCGACGCCGCCGCCGGCGCCGACCTGGTGATCGAGGCCGTCACCGAAGACCTGCCGCTCAAGCACGCCATCTTCGAGCGACTCGACCGCCTGTGCCCCCCGCCCGCCATTCTCGCCTCCTCCAGCGGCCAGCCGGCGAGCCGCCTGGTCGCTCGCGTCGCGCGGCGCGAGCGGGTCGTGGCGGCCCACTTCTGGAACCCGCCCCAGCTCATCCCGCTGGTCGAGGTCTGCGCCGGGCCCGAGACCGATCCCGCCGTCGTCCCCTGGGTCTGCGACGTGCTCCGGGCGGTGGGAAAGCAGCCGGTCGTCCTCGAGCGCGAGATCGACGGCTTCATCGGGAACCGACTCCAGTTCGCGCTGCTGCGCGAGGCCCTGGCCCTCTGGGCCGCCGGCGTCGCCTCGGCCGAGGCGATCGACCTGGCGGTGAAGACGAGCTTCGGCCGGCGCCTGGCGGTGACCGGCCCGCTGGAGTCGGCCGACGTGGGCGGACTCGACACCATGCACGCCTTCGCGGCCTTTCTGTTCCCGAGCCTCGACACGAGCGCCGAGCCACCCCGACCGATGGGCGACCTCGTCGACCAGGGACACCGGGGCCTCCCGACCGGGCGGGGGATCTACGACTGGTCGACCCGCGACGGCAGGGCCCTGGTGGCGGCGCGGGTCGAGGGCCTCTTCCGCCACCTCGAGCGCGGAGAATAGCCAGATGGCGCTGGACCTCGTGATCCGCGGCGGGCGGGTGGTCACCCCGCAGGGCGTCGGCGAGTGGGACGTCGGGGTGGCCGGGGAGCGCATCGCGGCGGTCGCCGAGGCGGGCACGCTGCCGACCGACCAGGCGCGCGTCCTCGACGCGTCGGGGCTGGTGGTCGTGCCGGGCGGGGTCGAGCCGCACACGCATCTCGCCCACGCGATCCGCACCCAGCCCGACGAGCCGGGGCTGACCCTCGGGCCCGAGGACGACACGCGCGGGATGGCCTGGGGCGGGACCACGACCCACATCGACTTCTGCTTCGTCCGGCCGGGGATGGAGATCGCCGAGGCGATCGAGCTGCGCCGGGCGCGCTGGACGGGGAACTCGTACGTGGACTACGCCTTCCACGTGACGCTCTCCGGCCCCCTGCCGCCCCGCACCTTCGAGCAGATCCCGGAAGCCGTCCAGGCCGGCTATCCGAGCTTCAAGGTCTTCACCACGGACATCCTGCCGCCTCACCCCAAGCGCCCGACCTTTCGCCTGGACTTCGGCCGGATCCAGCTCGCGATGGAGCGGGCGGCCCGGCACGGGGGGCTCATGGTCGTCCACGGCGAGGACGACGAGCTCGTCCAGTTCAACTACGAGCGCTTCCGGGCCGAAGGGCGGATGGACGCGGCGAACATGCACCTCGTGCACACCAAGCTCTCGGAGCTCCTGGCCTTCCGCCGGACGATCGCGCTCGCGCGGACGACGGGCGCCGCGGTGTACTTCGTCCACACCTCGGCCCGCGAGGGAGTCGCCGAGGTCGCCGAGGCGCGGGCGGCCGGGCGGCCGGTCTACGCGGAGACCCTCCACCAGTACGCCTGCTTCGACGCCGAGCATTACAAGGCCCCGCGCGGGCTCTGCGCCCACACCTATCCCTCGCTCAAGCTGCCCGAGGACCGCGAAGCGCTCTGGCGGGGTCTGGTGGACGATGGCGTCTCGACGCTGGCCACCGACGAGTACCCCACGTCGCTGGCCCTGAAGCTGCGCGGCCGGACGATCGAAGACGTCACGGGGGGCAACGTCGGGGCCGAGGCGCGGCTCGGCATCGCGTTCACCGAAGGCGTGGTCAAGCGAGGGATGTCCCTCGAGCGCTTCGCCGCGATCACCGCCACCAACGCCGCGCGGATCTTCGGCCTCTACCCCCGGAAGGGCGTCATCGCGCCGGGGAGCGACGCCGACCTCGCGCTGATCGACCCCGGCGTGCGGAAGACCCTGACCCGGGACGACTTCCACGTCACCGACTACAGCCCCTGGGAGGGCTGGGAGGTCGCGGGCTGGCCGGTGGTCACCGTCCTGCGCGGCCGGATGCTGGCCGAGCACGGGCGGCTCGCCGCCGATCCGCCCGGAGGCCGGCTGGTCGCCCGGAAGATCGAGCCGGCGGTCCTCGAGCGCCCGATCTGCTGATCAGCGGAGGGGAGCCGGCATGGCGAAGGTCCTGGTGCGCGACGACGGTCCGGTGCGGGTCCTCACCCTGAACCGCCCGGAGGTCCACAACTGCGTCGACGGCGAGACCGCCACGCATCTCGCCGAGGCGATCCAGGCGTTCGCAGCGGACGCGGGGGCGCACGTCCTCGTCATCACCGGCGCCGGCCAGAAGGCCTTCTGCTCCGGCGCCGACCTCAAGAACCTCACGTCGCTCCTCGGGCACGACTGGGTCGAGCGGGCGGGACCGATGGGGTTCGCGCGCCTGGACCCGGGAAAGCCCACGCTGGCCGCCGTCAACGGCTACTGCTTCGCGGGCGGCCTCGAGCTGGCGGCCTGGTGCGACTTCCGGATCGCGGCGGCCAACGCCGAGTTCGGCGCCCTCAACCGCCGCTGGGGTGTGCCCTTCGCCGACGGCGGAACCCTGCGCTTCGCGCGCATCGTGGGTCAGGGGAACGCGCTCTGGCTCGTCGAGACGGGAGTCCGGATCGACGCCCAGCGGGCGCTCGCCATCGGCCTCGTCCAGGAGGTGGTGGCGACCGGCCAGGCGCTCGCGCGCGCCCTGGAGGTCGCGCGCCGGGTCGCGGAGTATCCGCAGGCGAGCCTGCGGGCCGACCGGACCGCCACCCTCGCGACCTGGGGCCTGTCGCTTGCCGAGGGGCTCCGGCTCGAGGCCGAGACGTGCCTGCCCACGGCCGGCGATCCCGAGATGGCGAAGGGCCTCGCGCGCTTCACCGGGCCCGATCGGCCGGAGGCGCCCCGGCCGACATAGCTGCGGCAACCGGAGGCCGCGGACGGCTCACGGTCAGCCCCGTGCCGCCGAGTGGCCCGTAGGCATGATTGCAACCCCTCGGCGCTCGCAGTAAGTTTAACGGAAGAGCGTGTGATGGCAGCGTGGCTCCGGATCCTGGTCGCGGTCCTGTTCCCGATGCTGGCGGGGCTGCCGGCCTCCGCCGAGCTCGTGTTGCCGCCCGGCTTCACGGCGCAGGTCTACGTGACCGGCCATGGCTTCGACGGCGGCGCCGACCGGGGGGGCGGGCGCGGCATCCCCGCCACCGCCACCCTCGGCTTCGACCAGTCGGGCGCGCTCTATCTGGCGAAGGCGGGCGCCCGGTTCCGCCAGGGTGAGGAGATCGAGGACCTCGCCTCCGTCTACCGCATCCCCGCCGGGGGCGCCCGGCTGACGCCGGAGACCGAGTCGCGCTACTTCCACGGGCCGCCGCTGCGGAACCCGCAGATCGGGGCCGTCCGCGGGCGGGGCGAGGTCTTCGTCACCACCTACGATCGCGAGCGGAAGACCGGCGCCGTCTACCGGATGATCGATGGGCGCCCCGTGCTCCTGGCCGGCGGCACGCCGCCGCGCGGGTCGCCGCCGCTCTTCAAGCAGCCGGAGGGCGTGGCCGTCGACGCTCCCGGGAACATCTACGTCGCCGATCGCGAGCAGGGCCTCGTCGCGCGGCTCGATCCGACCGGCAAGGTGCTCGATGCCCGGTACCTGAGCGTCCTGCGGCCGCGGACGCTGGCGCTCGACGAGAAGGGTCAGCTCTGGATCGGGGGCGACGGCACCGCCGAGACCCCGTTCCAGGACGGCACGGGACAGATCTGGCGGGCCAGCCCCGAGGGGACCCTCAGCCTGCTGGTGGAAGGCCCCTTGCCGGCCGGGATGAGCCTCGGTCCCGGCGGGTCGCTCTTCGTCGCCCAGCGGCGGACGGGCAACGTGTTCGCCGTGACGGCGGAGGGCAAGCGGATCGCCTTCGCCAGCGCGACCGAGGACACCATCCTCCGGGCTCTCGGCTTCGCGCCGGTCACCCCGGAGACCCGCCGGGCTGGCATCGCCGGCGATCTCTTCGTGATCGCCGTGTCCCGGCGGGTGTGGACGATCAACGAGGTGCTCCGCATCTCGGGGCCCTTCGACGAGTTCGTCCGCCGCGCGAGCCCCTGATCACCCCGCCCGGAGCCGGGAACCTCTCGAGCGGCCGCGGCTTGACGACCGCCCCGCCCGGTCCGTAGACTCCTGGGACATCTTCGGACCCTGACCCGACGCCCCGCTCCCCGGGCGTCGGCCCACCCCGCGCCACGAGAGGAGGACTCCATGCGGGCGACGCGGTCTCGTCCCCTCCGGCACCTCTGCCCGATCTGGCTGCCGGTCGCGATCCTGGGCATCGTCTCGGTATCCGGCGCGGCCGCCCCCGGCCTGGAGGTCGGCGGCTTCGCCGGTCTGGCCGATCCCACGCCGGCCGAGTCGAGCGGGCCCGCGATCCCGGTGATCAACATTCGCTTCAAGGGGTTCACCCGCACGACGGGCGGCGGGTTCCTCCCCCTCGACCCGGACGCCGCCGTCAGCCGGACCCGGGTGCTCCACACGGTCAACTCGGCCATCGCGCTGTACACACCCACCGGCACCCTTCTGCAGCGGCTTCCGCTCAACACGTTCTTCCCCGCCGATCCGACCCTGGGAACCGTCTTCGACCCCCAGATCGAATGGGACCCGAAAAGCCAGCGCTTCTTCTTCGCCGGGCTCCAGATGGCCGGGACGACCGCCGCCAACGGGCGCTCCCGCCTCCTGTTCGGGGTTTCCCGGAGCTCCGGGCCGTCCAGCCTCGGACGCGGGAACTTCTGCTTCTACTCGTTCGAGGCGAAGCTCAACGGCACCGACCCCGTGCGGGCGAGCTTCGCGAGCCACCTCGCCGGGATCGGTCTCGGCGAGAACCGGCTGGTCTTCAGCGTCGACAACAGCCGGTTCAGCAACCGCTCCGTCCGAGACGGCCACCTCTTCAACTTCGCGAAGTCCCCGTTCCTGAACACCGGGGCCGGCTGTCCCCGCCTGCCCTCGTTCCAGCGGTTCGACTTCGGCTCGGGACAGGTCTCGCTTCAGCCGTTCTCGGCGCCGGTGTTCCCGACCCCGGTCGGGAACTTGACCTCGCCCGTCTTCTTCGCCAGCACCCTGCCCCAGGGGGGGAACCAGCTCAACACGTTCCTGCTGGCGGGCTCCCCGGGCAACGTCTTCCGACAGACGCTCACCGTGCCCCAGTTCTACTCCCCCCCGATCTTCTCGCCTCAGCGGGGGAGCAACGTCCGATTGTTCTCCGGCAACACGAGCGTCACCGGCGCCACCTTCAACTTCGCGGACACGCCGTTCGGGCGCTTCGCTTACGGCACGGCGGTGGCGACGACCCGGTGCGGCACTCGCAACTGCATCGACTACTACCGGATGGACTTCCGCGTCGACCCGTCCGTCTTCGCGCGGCTCGACCAGCAGCTTCGCGTCGACGGCGGCGCCAACAACTTCTTCTCGTTCCCCAGCGTCGCCGAGACCCCGTCAGGAAAGTCGTATCTGACCTACACTCAGACCGGCCCCACCCTCTTCCCGCAGGGGGTGGGCACGACCAAGCCCTTCTTCGGATCGACCTTCGAGCCGCCGTTCCGCATCACCCCGGCCGGCACGACGGCGATCCCGTTCGCCTCGGGACTGGGACGCCGGACCTTCGCCCAGCGCGACCCGCTCGACGCGCAGCGCCTCTGGGTCGGCGGGCTGGCCAGCGAGTTCCAGAACCCCAGGGTATTCCTCGTGCAGCTGGATTTGAGATACTGATCCCGGAGGGCAGCAAAGCCCCGTGGCCGGTCTGAGCGGCGCCCGAAGCGGGCTATACTGATCGAAGCATGTCGCGTACCCCGTGGCCGCCCAGCCGTGACCGCACCCCCCGCGCCTCCCGTCTTCCATGGCCGGCCCTCGCCGTCCTGGTCACGCTCGTCCTCCTCGTCCTGGCCGGCGTGCTGGCGAGCCCGGCCCAGTCCCCGGCGCCGACCCCCTCGCCGGGGGCCACGTTCACCGCCGGGATCCGGGAGACCACCCTGCCCAACGGCCTCAAGGTCCTGACCAAGGAGGTCCGCAGCGCGCCGGTCGTCAGCTTCAGCGTCTGGTACAAGGTCGGCTCGCGGAACGAGCACACCGGGATCACCGGCGTCTCCCACCTCCTCGAGCACATGATGTTCAAGGGCACCAAGCGGTACGCCGTCGGCGAGATCGCCCGGACGCTCTTCCTCAACGGCGCCGCCTTCAACGCGAGCACCTACTACGACTGGACCAACTACTGGGAGACGATCGCCTCGGACCGCCTGGAGCTGGCGATGGCCATCGAGGCGGACCGCATGGCCCACAGCCGGATCGACAAGACGGACCTCGACGCCGAGATGACGGTCGTCCGCAGCGAGCTGGAGGGCGGCGAGAACAATCCCGGTCGGCTCTTGTGGCAGGCAGTGGCGGCCACGGCCTTCCAGGCTCATCCCTACCACTGGCCGGTCATCGGCTGGCGGAGCGACGTGGAGAACGTGCCGCGCGACGCCATCCACCACTACTACAAGACCCACTACGGACCGAACACCGCCACGGTGGTGATCGTGGGGGACGTCGACGCCGCCGAGGCCCTCCGGCTGGTCGGCAAGCACTTCGGCCCGCTCGCCCGGATCCCCGTCCCGCCGCCCGTCTACACGGCCGAGCCGCCCCAGCGCGGGGAGCGACGCGTGACCGTCCGCCGGGCCGGGTCGCTGCCGATGGTGATGACGGCCTACAAGGGCCCGGCGGCAAGCCATCCCGACTTCTACGCCCTCGACGTCCTCGCGATGGTGCTGGGCGAGGGGCGCACCAGCCGGCTCTACCAGGGGCTGGTCGAGAAGCAGCTCGCCTCCAGCGCCGACGCCGGCGCGCCGAGCCTGAAGGACCCCTTCCTGATCTACCTGAGCGCCACCGCCCGCCCGGGCGTTCCGGCCGAGAAGCTCGAGGCCGCGCTCCTCGAGGAGGTCGAGCGCGTGAAGGCGGCGCCCATCACCGACGAGGAGCTCGCCCGCGCCACCAGGCGGATCGAGGCCGACTTCGTCTTTCAGACCGATAGCGTGAGCGCCCAGGCCCGACAGATCGGCTACTGGGCCATGGTCGACGACTGGCGCTACCTGGCGACGTACCTCGACCGCATCCGGGCGTTGACGCCGGCCGGCATCCAGGCGATCGCCCGGAAGTACCTCGTGCCCGATGCGCGGACGGTGGGCTACTTCATCCCCACCACCGAGGGCGGTGAGGCGGCGCCCCCGCCCAAGGAAGCCTCGGCCCGGGTGGAGAAGCCGCGGCGCGGCGATCGGCTGATCCCGCTGCCCAAGCCCTCGAAGACCGCCCCCGTCAGCCGCCAGATCGCCCGGTTCACGCTGGACAACGGCATCCGCGTGGTCGTGCAGGAGAACCCGGCCAACCCGACGCTGGCCCTTCGCGCCAGCGTCCCGGCCGGCAGCATCGTGGAGCCCCGGGACACGCCGGGGCTGGCCTCGCTCACGGCGTCCATGCTGACCCGAGGGACGGCGACGCGGAGCGCGCTCGAGTTCGCGACGGTCCTGGAGAACGTCGGGGCCCGCCTCGACGCGACTGCCAACACGCTGACGACCATGATCTCCGGCCGCGCTCAGAGCAAGGACTTCGAGCTCGTGCTGGATCTCCTGGCCGACATGCTCACGCGGCCCGCCTTCCCGGCGGAGGACCTGGAGCGGCTCAAGGGACGGGCTCTGGCGGGCCTGTCCCAGGAGAAGACCAGCCCGGACCGTCTGGCGAGCCGGGCGTTCGAGCGGGCGATCTATCCTCCCGGCCATCCGCTCCGCGCGGTGACCGTCGAGGAGGCGGAAGAGGCGATCAAGCGAGCGACCCGGGAGGACCTCGAGCAGTTCTACCGCCGGCAGTACGGCCCCGATCGGATGATCCTGGTGGTGACCGGGGATGTGAAGGCGGACCGCGTGCGCCAGGGGCTCGCGGCGCGGCTCGGCGCCTGGCCGCGGAATCCCCAGGCCACGCCGCTCCCGGCCCCGGACGTGCCGCTCCAGGACAAGCCCGAGACCCTGGTCATCCGGGTTCCGGACAGGAGCCAGACGGCCATCCTGTGGGGTCACGCCGGCGGGCTCCGGCGCAGCGACCCGGACTTCTACGCGACCCAGGTCCTGAACCTGATCCTGGGCGGCGCCGGCGCGCTCAACAGCCGTCTCGGCAACATCATCCGCGACGAGCAGGGCCTCGCCTACAACGTCTACAGCTTCTTCGACGCCAACCTCTACCCGGGCCCCTTCGAGGCGGCCCTCGGCACGAACCCGGCGAACGCGCGGAAGGCGATCGGGAGCCTGGAGGCGGAGATCCGCCGCATGCGGGAGAAGGGCGCCACCCAGCGCGAGCGCGACGAGGCGGTCGCCTACCTGACCGGGCGGTTCCCCTTGCGGCTCGAGACCAACGTCGGCATGGCGGAGATCCTGTGGGCCGTCGAGTTCTACAGCCTGGGGTCGGACTACATCGACCGCTACGGGGACCACTACCGCGCCGTCACGGTGGCGCAGGTGAACGAGGCGGCCCGAAAGCACCTCCACCCTGACCGGGCCACCCTGATCGTCGCCGGCACCGTATCGGAGGAGCCGGTGCGCTAGGTCATTTCGGGGGGGTCTCGGAAGACCCCCCGAGGCCCCCCCGTCGTGGCGGCGGCGAAGCCGCCG
>DASYQW010000186.1 GCA_036005065.1 Candidatus Methylomirabilota bacterium
CTAGGTGCTCGCGAGGCGGATGTTCACCGAGGTGCCGAGGATCAGCGAAGAGGTGATCGTCGCCGGGCGACGCCGGGCGTCGAAGACGATGCGGGCCGGCCGGCTCTCCCGGGCCCAGGACGAGAACCGGGTCAGGTCGAAGAGAGCGCTGGGTCGCCCGGTCTCGGGATCGGGCACCACCTTCAGGACGAACGGCACCAGCTCGGCCCGGTACGTCTTCTGGATGTCGTCCGGGCCTTCCCCCGACGGCCGGCGCCGTCGCACCACATGGGTGAGGAGCCTGCCGTCCGCCTGCGCCGGCCACCGCTCATCCGCGTAGTTCAGCGTGGCGCTGATCACATCGTCGACGTGGAGGCCGTGGGGGATCGCCACCACGTCGTCCGCGACCCGCAAGCGCCGGAGGAAGAACGTCTCGCTGCGGCTTTTGTAGGCCACCGTCCGCTGGTCGTAGTCGTAGGCGACGTCGACTTGCGCCTCACGGCCCTGCACCACGAACACCGAGTGGGTCCGGACCGGCGCCCAGCGACCGGCCCGGAGGACCCCGTTCGACTCGACTGCGTTGGTGATGCCGTCTCCCTGCCCGGCGAGCTTGACCGCGTAGCGCCCCCGGGCTCGGTCGACGGCCTCCTCGCTCGTTCCGGTCAGGCGAAAGCTCATGACCCCGTAAAGGAGCTCCACCTCGGCGGTGTAAGTCCCCGTCTTCTGCTCGACGGCGGCCCGGGCGCCCCGCGGCGGCAGGAGAACGGCGGCCCACGCGGAGGCGAGCAGCTGGCGCCGGGTCAGCATCGCGTGTCCCACAGCGGTCGGAGCACGGCGCGGGCTGGCGCCCCGTCCCCCGCCTTGAGCCGGAGCGGCAAGCAGAGGAGCTCGTACCGGCCCGGCCCGACCGCGGAGAGGTCGAGTCCCTCGAGAATCACGACCCCGGCCGCGAGGAGACACCGGTGGACCGGAAAGGCCCCGCCGTCGCCGCCGAACGCCTCGATGGAGAGGTAGTCCACGCCGACCAGCAGGACGCCGGCTCGGACCAGCTCCCGGGCCGCTTCCAGCGTGAGGGCCTGGTAGTCCCGGGCGAAGCGCCCGTGCATCCACAAGCGGGAGTTCCCGGTCTTCACGAGCACGCGGGCCTCCCGGCGGCCGGCCGGCCCGTCGCGCCCCAGCGCGGGGGCGAGACTGTCGGGCCGAATCGGCCCGGCCGGGCACTCGACCACCCGGGCGGGGCCGACGAGGGTGTCCAGGGGCAGATGATCCACCGTCGCGCCGCCCGGGATGAAGTGGCGCGGCGCGTCCAGGTGAGTGCCCGTGTGCGAGCCGAGCGCGAGGTGGCTCACGTTGGCGGGGTCGCCGCGCTCGAGGACCAGCGCCGGCGTCACCCGTACCGGGGGGTCGCCCTCGTAGACGACCATGCCCGACTCGATCGGGAGCGTGATATCGATCCACCCGACCGACGGCGCCGGCGAGTGAGCCTCCATGAATACAGGATGGCGGGGCTCGCCGGGCAATGCAAGCGTCCCGGCTCACCGCCGGTCGGCGCGCCGGGTGGTCATCCAGACGCCGGCCAGGATGGCGGCGACGCCCAGCACCTGGGCGACCGAGATGGTCTCGCCGACGACGACCATCGCCAGCAGGAGACCCGCCAGAGGCTGGAAGTTCATGAAGATCGCGGTGACCGAGGGGCCGATGGTCTGGACGCCACGGTAGTACCAGATGTGAGACAGGGTGCCGAGGGTCCCCTGGAAGACGACGACGGCCCAGGCGGTCCCGGACGTGAGCACGGGCGGCGGAAAGGCGGGCGCCAGGACGATCGCGAGCGGGATCAGGAACGCGGTCCCGATCAGGTAGGCGGCGGTCGTGGCGGCTCGCGGTGAGAGTCGGGTCAGGACACGCTTGCCGTAGAGGGTGTACGTCGCCCAGGCGACCTGTCCGACGACCGCGAGGGCGTCGCCGAGGTGGGGCGGCGCCTCGAGCAGCCGGAGCTGGCCCCGTGTCACCGTGAGCAGGACGCCGAGCGCCGAGCAGCCGACTCCGGTCCACTGGAGCCGGCCCAGGCGTTCGCCGAAGAAGAGGTGCCCACCGACGGCGACCATGACGGGAGTCGCGGCCGTCAGGATCACCGCGTTCGACGCCGTGGTCAGCGCGACCGCCAGATAAAAGAACCCGGTCGAGACCGTGATGCCCGAGACGCCCAGGACGACGAGCCCGGGGAGATCGGCCCGGGTGATCGGCTGCTCCCCGGCCCCGACGTCGCGCCAGAGCAGAAGCGTCAGAATGCCGGAGGCGAGGGTGCACCGGAAGGCGGCCAGGGTGAAGGGGGGAATGTCGCGCATGGCGATCTTGTTCAGGGCCGGATAGCTGGCCCAGATGAGGACGACGACGATCAGGAGGCCATAGGTCCTGATTCGGGAGTCGGGGGAAGGCGCGCGCACCGCTCGGCCAGTATATCGCCGGGGCGGGATGTTGCGCGAAGCCGCGGCTCCGGCGCAAGATCGGGGCGTGCCGAGCCGGTGGCCTCCCGTACCCCGGCCACGGCCCGCCGCCGGGCCGTGGCGGAAGGCGATCCCCGTGGCCGTCGCCGCCCTGATGGCCGTGGCGGCCTATTCCTGGTGGGCCGGCCGGGCCTCGACCCCGCCGGCCCTGGATCCGACCCGGCAAGCCGTGGTCTTCCTGGGCGACAGCATCACGTCCGGCTTCGGCCTTCCGCTCGAGGTCACGTTCCCCCACCGGCTCGGGGTCGCGCTCGGGATCGACGCCCGGAACGCCGGGATCACGGGAGACACGACCGCGGGAGGTCTCCGGCGGCTCGAGACGGACGTCCTCCCCTTCCGCCCCAAGCTCGTCGTGGTCGAGCTCGGGGCCAACGACGCCCTGCGCCGGCTGCCGCGCGAGGAGACCCTTGGCAACCTCCGGGCCATCGTCCGGCGGCTGCGGGAGGACGGCGCCGGCGTGCTGCTGCTCCACGCCCGCCTCGCCGAGCTGGGCCGCGATCGCTACCGTGAGGCCTTCCGGGAGATTGCCGAGCAGGAGCGGGCCTGGCTGCTCGAGGACTTCCTCGACGGCGTGGTTCCCGGCCTCACGACCGACGGCCTCCATCCGACCGAGCAGGGCCACGCGCGGCTCGCCGCCCGCCT
>DASYQW010000187.1 GCA_036005065.1 Candidatus Methylomirabilota bacterium
ACGACCGCGCGACCTATTTTGCCTTCGCCAACGAGAAGAAGCCCGACGGCCGCGAGGGCCAGCCGGAGCACCGGATCGTGCGGCCGCTGCGGCGGCCCACCCCGGGCGACGCCTGAGTCACGTCGGAGGGGGTGTCGGAACACCCCCTCCGACGAGGCTTACGCGCGGGGGGAGGGCCGAATGATGCGGGCCGCTTGGAGTGTGTCGGAGTCACCTGGCGCCGACCACCGAGCGCGTGGGGCATCGAGGAGGGCTCCGAGCGGCGGCTTCGCCGCCGCCACGACGGGGGGCATCGGGGGAGTCTCCCGAGACCCCCCCGAAATGACCTAGCGCCGCTGCTGCTTGGCGGCGGCGGCGACGAAGGCCTCGAAGAGCCGGCGCGAGGCGGGGTCTTCTCCGGTGAGCGCCAGCTCTTCGGGGTGCCACTGCACCCCGACCAGAAAGCCCGAGGCTACGGGCTCGTTCGCCTCGACGGCCTCGATGAGACCGTCGGCGGCGTAGCCGACCGGGCAGAGGGCGGAGGCCAGCGCCTTGATCCCCTGGTGGTGCATGCTGTTGACCTGGAGCTCGCCCTCGCCGACCAGGCCGCCGAGAAAGGAGCCTGTCCGCACGGTCACGGCGTGACTCGGCCGGGCCCGGGCCACCGGAGGCTCGGCCCGGGTCTGGTCATGCCGCACGTCGTGCGCGTGCTCGGCCGGCAGGTCCTGGTAGAGGCTTCCGCCCAGTGCCACGTTGAGCACCTGGATCCCCCGGCAGATGGCGAGCACCGGCAGTCCGTCCGCGAGAGCCCACTCGAGCAGGCGGAATTCCATCGCGTCGCGCTCCGGGACGCTCTCGACGCCGGGATGGGCCACGGCCTCGCCGTAGCGCGCGGGCTCCACGTCCTCGCCGCCCGAAAGGACGAGGCCGTCGAGTAGCTCGTAGAGCTCGCGGAGGCTGTCGTCCGCGTGGGCTGGCGTGACGACGAGGGGAAGTCCGCCGGCCTCCCGGATCCCGACGACGTAGGGCTCGTTGAGGAAGGTTCGGCGCGTTCCGATGCGGGACGGCGCGACGGAGCCGGTGATCCCGATTCGCGGCAGCACGCGGTCACCGTACCATCCCACCTGGGACCTGTCAAAGCGGATGGATGTCAAAGCGGATGGATTGACCCGGCGCGGCGTGCTGTGGTGGGATAGGCGGGATGACCATGGGAGCGGCCCGATGACCGTCGATTCCGCGCAGGAGCGCGTCGGGACCGGGCCGGGGGGGCGCGCGCTCCGACCCGAGGCGCTCGGCACCCGCCACGCGGTCGCGGCCGGCCACCCGCTGGCAGCGCTCGCGGCTTTCCGGGTGCTGGACGCCGGTGGAAACGCGGTCGACGCGGGCGTGGCGGGCGCGATCTGCCTGGGGGTCGTCCACTCCGACATCGTCAACGTCGCCGGTGTGGCGCCGATCATGATCTACGACGCCACCCGCCGCGAGCTGGCGACGGTGTCCGGGCTCGGGCCCTGGCCGCGCCGGGCCAGCCTCGAGTTCTTCCAGCGCGAATGTCGACGCGAGATCCCCGAGGGCCTCCTGCGCACCGTCGTGCCGGCATCGCCCGACGCCTGGATCACGGCGCTCGAGCGCTTCGGCACGCTCGGGTTCGCCGAGGCGGCCGCGCCCGCCATCGAGCTCGCGCGCGACGGCTTTCCCCTGAGCCCCTTTGTAGCCGAGATCATCGGCCAGAACGAGGCCCGTTACCGGCGCTGGCCGACCTCCGCCCCGATCTACCTGCCCGGCGGGCGTCCCCCGGTCCCCGGCCAGCGCTTCGTGCAGGCCGACCTCGGGCGCACGCTCGCCTACATGGCGGCCGAGGACCGCGCCGCTGCCGCGCGAGGAGGCCGGGTCGCCGGGCTCCAGGCGGCCCGGGACGCTTTCTACCGGGGTGACATCGCCGCCACGATCGTCCGGTATCACGCCCAGGAAGGCGGCCTCCTCACCCGCGAGGACCTCGCCGAGTTCCGCGTGGGCGTGGAGCCGGCCGTGCGGACGGCGTTCGGAGAGTACGAGGTCTTCGGCTGCGGCTTCTGGTGCCAGGGGCCGGTGCTGCTCCAGATGCTGAACATCCTGGCCGGCGTGGATCTCGGCAGGCTCGGTCACAACACGCCCGCCTACATCCACGTCGTCACCGAGGCCATGAAGCTCGCGTTCGCCGACCGCGAGGCATACTACGGGGATCCGCGGCACGTGAAGGTGCCGGCCGACGGGCTGCTCGACCCGGCCTACGGCGCACGGCGCCAGGGCCTCATCGACGAGACGCGGGCGTGTCCGGAGATGCCGCCGCCCGGCGACCCGGCGGGGGGCCACGCGGTGCTGCCCTCGTGGACCGGCCCGCTCGATCCGCAGGGCCCCCTGCCTGACGCCCTCGACACGTCCTACATCGCGGTGGTCGACCGGGACGGGAACGCGTTCTCGGCCACGCCCAGCGACGTCTCGACGGACACGCCCATCATTCCCGGCACCGGCCTCGCGGTCTCCTCACGCGGCTCCCAGTCCTGGCTGGCCCCCGAGCACCCCAGCGCGGTCGCGCCGGGCAAGCGCCCGCGGCTCACCCCGAACCCGGCGATGGTCTTCAAGGATGGCCGTCTCGTCATGCCGTTCGGCACCCCCGGGGGGGACGTTCAGACTCAGGCCATGTTGCAGGTCTTCCTGAACATCATCGTCTTCGGCCTGAGCCCTCAGGCGGCGATCGAGGCCCCGCGGTTCGCCAGCCAGTCGTTTCCCGACTCGTTCTGGCCACACCGATACTTCCCGGGCCGCCTCACGCTCGAGCGGCGCATCCCCGATGCGACCGCGCACGCGCTCGCCGACCGCGGACACCGGGTGGAGCGCTGGGGGGACTGGGAGTGGCGGGCCGGCGCCGTCTGTCTCGTGCGCGTCGACGACGCGGGCGTGCGCTGGGGCGCGGCCGATCCCCGCCGGGACTCCTACGCCGTCGCCTGGTAGGTCATCTCGGGGGGGCGTCTCGGAAGACCCCCCGATGGGGGAGAGGGTAAGAAGGGCTCATGGCCCACCCACTGCTTGCCGATCAGGGCTAGACCTTGGTGAAGACGAGGTCGTCGCCCTTGGCGTCCACGCGCACCGTGTCGCCCTCGACGAACTCGCCCTCGAGGATCTTGAGCGCCAGGGGGTCCTGCACGCGTCGCTGGATGGTCCGCTTGAGCGGCCGGGCGCCGAACACGGGATCGAAGCCTTCCCTGGCCAGGAGGGCCTTGGTCGCCTCGGTGAGCTCGAGCCCCATCCGCTTCTCGGCCAGCCGCTTCCGTAGCTGTTCCGTCTGGATGTCCACGATGCGGGTGATCTCGCCGAGGCCGAGGTTCGAGAAGACGATCACCTCGTCGATCCGGTTCAGGAGCTCGGGTCGGAGGTGAGTGCGGAGGTCCTGGAGCACGAGCGGCTTGACCTTCTCGGGATCGGCGATCTCGCGGAAGTAGTGGCTGCCGATGTTCGACGTCATGATGACCACGGTGTTTCGGAAGTCTACCGTGCGACCATGCCCGTCGGTGAGCCGGCCGTCGTCGAGGAGCTGGAGGAGCACGTTCCACACATCGGGGTGCGCCTTCTCGACCTCGTCGAACAGGATCACCGAGTACGGACGCCGGCGCACCGCCTCGGTGAGCTGGCCCCCTTCCTCGAACCCGACGTAGCCGGGGGGCGCGCCGATGAGCCGCGCCACCGTGTGCTTCTCCATGTACTCGGACATGTCGAGGCGCACCATCGCGCGCTCGTCGTCGAACAGGAACTCGGCCAGGGCCCGCGCCAGCTCGGTCTTCCCGACCCCGGTCGGCCCCAGGAAGAGGAAGGAGCCGATGGGCCGGTTGGGATCGCTGAGCCCGGAGCGGGCGCGCCTCACGGCGTTGGCCACGGCGCGAAGCGCCGGGTCCTGGCCGACCACCCGCCGCGACAGGCGGTCCTCCATCGAGACGAGCTTCTGGACCTCGCCCTCCAGGAGGCGGGTCACCGGGATCCCCGTCCACTTGCCGACGACCTCGGCCACGTCCTCCTCGTCGACCTCCTCCTTGAGAAGCCGGCCCGTGCGCTGAAGCTCGGCCAGACGCGTGTTCTCGGCCTCGAGCCTGGCCTCCAGCTGGTGCAGGGTGCCGTAGCGTAGCTCGGCCGCCCGGTTGAGGTCGCCGCGCCGCTCGGCGTCGGCCATGGCCGTTCGAGCGGCGTCCATCTCCGCCTTGATCTTCCGGATCCGGCCGATCGCCTCTTTCTCGGTCTGCCAGCGCGCCTTGAGGGCTCCCGAGCGCTCCTTCAGCTCGCCGAGCTCGCGGTCGAGCCTCTCGAGCCGCTCGCGCGACCGCTCGTCGGACTCCTTGGCCAGCGAGACGCGCTCGATCTCGAGCTGCATGACGCGGCGCTCGATCTCGTCCAGCTCGGCCGGCATCGAGTCGATCTCGATCCGGAGGCGGGAGGCGGCCTCGTCCATGAGGTCGATGGCCTTGTCGGGGAGAAACCGGTCGGCGATGTACCGGTGGGAGAGCACGGCCGCGGCCACCAGCGCCGAGTCCTTGATCTTCACGCCGTGGTGAACCTCGTACTTCTCCTTGAGCCCGCGGAGGATCGCGATGGTGTCCTCGACCGATGGCTCCTTCACGAAGATGGGCTGGAAGCGCCGCTCGAGCGCGGCGTCCTTCTCGACGTGCTTCCGGTACTCGTCGAGGGTGGTCGCGCCGATGCAGCGGAGCTCACCGCGAGCCAGGGCCGGCTTGAGCATGTTGGCGGCATCCACCGCGCCCTCGGCCCCGCCGGCGCCGACGAGCGTGTGCAGCTCGTCGATGAAGCAGATGATCTCGCCCTCGGCCTCACCGATCTCGCGCAGGACCGCCTTGAGCCGGTCCTCGAACTCGCCCCGATACTTCGTGCCCGCGATCAGCGCTCCCAGATCGAGCGCGACCAGGCGCTTGCCCTTCAAGCCCTCCGGCACGTCTCCGGCCACGATGCGCTGGGCGAGCCCCTCGACGATCGCGGTCTTCCCGACTCCCGGCTCGCCGATGAGGACGGGGTTGTTCTTGGTCCGGCGGGACAGCACCTGGATCACGCGGCGGACCTCGTCGTCGCGCCCGATGACGGGATCGAGCTTCCCCTTGCGAGCGAGCTCGGTGAGGTCGCGGCTGTAGCGCTCGAGCGCCTGGTACTTCTCCTCGGGGCTGGGATCCGTCACGCGCTGAGAGCCACGGACTTCGAGGAGCGCCCGGTAGACCCCGTCCTGGGTCACGCCGGCCTGGCGGAGGACCCGGCCCGCGGCACCGTCCTTGTCCCCGGCCAGCGCGACCAGGAGATGCTCGGTCGAGCAGTAGTCGTCCTTGAGGCGCTCGGCCTCGGCCCAGGCCGTATCGAGGACGGCCTTGAGCCGGGGACTCACATACCGCTCCCCCTGGCCCCCGGTCACCTTGGGAAGGCGACGGAGCTCGGCCTCGGCGTCCCGGCGGATCGCGTCGGCCCGCGCGCCCAGCTTGGCCAGGAGGGGAGGCACGATGCCGTCCTGCTGCTGGAGCAGCGCGACCAGCAGGTGCTCGGGCTCGATCTGCTGGTGGCTCTCCCGGTCGGCCAGTCCCTGCGCCGTCTGGACGGCCTCCTGAGCCTTGAGCGTGAACTTGTCGAACCGGAACGCGGCCATGGCGACGACCCGCCTCCTCGTCCCCGAACAAAGATCGATCCCGCGGGCTACTCCACGCGGGATCCCATCTGAAGTCTAGCCGCCGAATCCGGCCGTGTCAAAGTGTCACGCGGCGGACGAGCCCTGAAAATGCCACGAGGGAGGCGATGTCCGCCTCCCTCGTGTAACCTCGCGAGGGCCTGAGCTGAGCCTACTGGGTCTTGGGCTGCTCGGCCGGCTTCGCGGCTCCGGGAGCGGAGCTCTTCGGCGCCGGGGTCTTGGCAGGCCCGCCGGCCTTGGCGCCGGCACCCGCCGGACGGATCGACATCTGGACCTCGACGCGGTCCCCTTCCTTGATGCCCTGCAGCGCGCTGGGCGGGAAGTGCAGGTCGAGGTCGCCCTCGTCGGTCTTGAGGGTCACCATGCCCTTGGTCGAGTCGATCTTGGTGACCTCGCCCATCATCTTGTGCTGGCCACGCGCGCCGCCAGCCATCTTGCCGGCCGCCGGCTTGCCGGTCGCGCTCTTCTCCATCCCGGGCTGGGTGGTCTTCCCGGCCGTGCCAGGCTTGGTCTCGGTCGACGAACTCCCCGCGGGCGGGGAGCTCGGCTGCGTCGTCGTCCCCTGGGCCAGAGCCGAAGCCGCCAGGCCCAGGCCGAAGACGACCGCCGTGAACAACGCCAGAACTTGTCGCATCGCCACACCTCCTAGTGTGCGAGAACGGGCTAGTGAACGCCCGTAAGGGAAGCAAGGGACATGCCGCAAAAGATCGTGCTGATCCCTCGATGAAACAATGATTTGTGCGAACGACCAGGCACCCGGCGGACCGCACTGTCCTGAGGCCGACGATGGAAAGCGTTCACCCGTCTAGGGCTGCCGGAGCCGCTGCCGCGGAGCTCCCCTCACCAGAGCGAGCGGCGTGTCCGAGTAACGCGGCGCCGGCAACCGACGCGCGGCGAATCGAAGAGTAACCGGCGCCGGCCACCGAGCGCGTGGTGCATCGAGGAGTGCTCCGAGCGGCGGCTTCGCCGCCGCAACCGAGGGGGGCATCGGGGGGTCTTCCGAGACCCCCCCGAAATGACCTAGCGCGGCGGAGTCGGTCGGAGTCGGCGAAGCTCCTCGAAGAGCTCACGCTCGCGCGGGGTGAGGGTCTGGGGGAGCACGATCTTGACCCGTACCAGCTCGTCGCCCT
>DASYQW010000188.1 GCA_036005065.1 Candidatus Methylomirabilota bacterium
CGCGAGCGCATCCCCGTCTGTCTGTCTGGTAGACGACGCAGGGGGTGGATGCATTCACCACGCGTGTTTACATCGTGGAGGGCGACGAGGGTGGTCATGGTCCGCTCAGCGGGTTCTCTTGGTCGCACGCGGGCTGGGCTCCACGGGGCCTGACTCTACCTTAGCCATCTCGGCGCAGCCCGCGCAAGGGGGGCCGGCCAACCAGCCGATGATCGTCGGCGTCCGGCGGCGGCAGTGCGAGGGGGTCTTCAGGCGATCTTGTCGATCCGTCCGACGGTCGTGGTGGCGCGCCTCATCCTGAGATATTCGCCGAGCCGTGGCGCTCGGGGGGAAGTGGGGGACGCCGCCTTCATCGCGGCTCCGATGCCTCGCCCCACGATGCGCCAATCCAGGATCTCCGAGGAATCCGGCGAAGGAGGCCCCGGCGCATCCCGCTCGCGTGCCCGGTCAGTGTCCGGAACGCGTGTCTTCCGGCCCGGACCGCGCTGACGCGGAGATCTCACCGCGACCAGCCGGACAGGCGGAACGCGGCTGGGAGAGGCGTCGCTATCCACACCTCGAGATCGTAGCAAGCCACGTACCAAGCCGTGGCGGGCGCGGACAGGGTGGCTGGCTCCCCGGGCATGAGCCTGCCCGGTGCGCGAGTGTCGTGCGCAGGGATTCCCTTCGATTTCTCGCCGGTCTGGTAACGGGTTTGCACCACAGCGGAGGAGCGTTTCGAACAAGAGTCCCTACCGCCCCGTGGCGAGGTCAGGTCGTGTGCTCAGGCGAGACAGCCGAGGGAGGACTAATCCCATGAAGGCGACCGCCCTTCTCAAGCAGGACCACGCCGCCGTCAAGAAGCTGCTCACCCAGTTCGGGCGGACGACGGCGCGCGCGGTGAAGACCCGAGAGCGGCTGGCCGAGAAGATCGCCACCGAGCTGGAGATCCACGCCCAGATCGAGGAGGAGCTGTTCTATCCGGCGGCCGAGCGGTTCGACGAGCTCCGCCCGCTCGTCGACGAGTCCAGGGAAGAGCACGAGCAGGTCAAGAGCCTCGTGGCGGAGATGCAGGGGTTCCGAGCCGGCGAGGAGGCGCTGACCGCCAAGGTTCGCGAGCTCAGGGACACGGTTCTCCATCATGCCTCCGAGGAAGAAGCGGAGATGTTCCCCAAGGTCCACGAGCACATGTCGGAGGCGGAGCTCGAGGATCTCGGGGAACGGATGCGTGAGCGGAAGCAGGCCCTGCTGAACGGGATGCTGGCGCGGGCCAGGCGGGCTGTGATGGCGCGGCTTCGCAAGGTCGCCTGAATCCGATCCCGCACGCCCGATGCTGTCTCTCACGATCCTCACACCCCCGTCCTATCGTGACTCGGTTTGCACGACGAGGGATGGCCCCGTGGTGGGGCCCACGTCAGCCCATGAGGCTCGCGACCGCGAGCAGGAGGAAATTCCGGCTATGGCCAAAGCGTTCGTGTGCGCACTCGCGTTGACCGTGGCGCTCGGGTTGGTGCCGGCCGTGCTGGCTCAGACCTCGGGCACCGGCGGCGGCTCGGGCATTCAGCCCGGCGCCGGCCCGGGAGGTCAGCTGGGGACCGGGACCCAGCCCGGCGCGGGCCCCGGTGGTCAGCTCGGGACCGGTCTTCAGCCGGGCCCGGGCCCGAATTGCCCGCCGGGCAGCACCGTGTCTCCGGGCGGCATGGCCCAGACCGCCGCCCCCGGCCCGACGACCACAGCTCCTCAGACTCCGGGCACTCCGTCCCCGTCCGTCGCCCCCTTGCCCCCGGTGAGTGGCAGCACGCCCGGGGGCGTCGGGGCGGGCACGTCGCTTGGCGGGACCACCATCGCCCCGGCCCCCTCGCCCTCGGTGGCCCCCTCACCCTCGGTGAGCGGCGGCGCGTCCGGGAGCGTCGGGGCGGGCACCCCGCTTGGTGGGACCACCGTTGCCCCGCCGCCCTCGCCCCCGGTGAGCAGCGGCGCGTCCGGAAGCGTCGGGGCCGGTACCACGGCGACCCCGGGCTGCTAGTCGATCGGAGGGGGCCTCGGCGGCCCCCTCCCGGCCCTCCTCCCAAAACGACCATCCCCGGGCGGAAACGCCCGGGGATGGCGCGAGAGACCGGCGGTCGGCGGAGCTCAGCCGCCGACGCGCAGGTCGTTCCTCACCTCGCGGACGCCCTTCACCTCGCGGGCCAGATCCGTGGCGCGCTGCTTCAGGGTTTCGGTATCCACGTTGCCGCGGAGGTGGACGACGCCGTTGTCGGTGTCGACGTCGATCTTGGTGAGCGTGCTGAGCTTCTCGCGAGCCAGCTTGCTCTTGACCTCGGCGGTGATCATGGTGTCCGACCGGGCGCCCCGGGTCACGGTGCGCGGCTCACTCACCCGCCGCTCCTCGTAGCGTGGCGCCGCCTCCAGGGCTTCCTTCTTGACGTTGTCGAGCATCACGGTGACGTTGTTGTGGTCGTCTCGCTCCAGCCGCATGGCTGACCAGGGCACCGCGTAGAGGCGCTCGCCGACCCCGAGCAGGCCGCCGAACGACAGCACTGCGTAGCTGGCCTGGCCGCCCCGATCGAAGATCAGATCCTCGATCTTGCCGATGTCCTTACCGGCGGCATCCTTGACCTTGCTCCCGATCAGCTTGCTGCCGCGCCAGGCGCTGATCTTGTCGACGTCCTCGATCCGGCGATACGGCACATCGCGAGCTGCGGCCGCCTTGGCGACGGGCTTCGTCTCCTTCGGTTGGGCACCGACGAGACCGCTCGGCCCGAGCACCAGCGGAAACGCGAGAACGACTCCCAGTGCTACGCCTTTCATACTGATCCTCCTGTGTTGGATGGCCGCCAGCAGCCGGCGGCCGCGGTCCGACCCAGGATGACGTGCAAACGCGCGGCCAGGGTCACCCCGTCCGAGTCCCGGCGCTCACGCCCACTGGCCCACGAAGGGAGAGTGAAACCGCTCCGCCGTGTGCAGGAGCTGTCGCTCCGCCGCCTCGTCCAGCCGGCTCCAGCGCTCGGCTGCCGCCAACACCTTCGGCAGCACCGTGACATCTCCCACGCTGCAGAGCGTGGTCACCGGCCGGCCCAGGACGAAGGCCACCGCCTGATCGATGGTGGCCTGATCGGTGAAGGGCTCATACCAGGTGGCATGTGTCTTCGGGCGATCCCCCCAGGGGTCCTTGGCGACCGCCTTGATCACGTGTACCCCCACGTCACGACGGCGGCATTCGTCGAGCAACGCCTCGGCATCGCGACGATACTGCGGGTCGGCCCACAGCACGAAGTTCAGCGGGAACATCACGGTGTCGAAGTCGAAGCGGCGCAGTGCCTCGAGGTGCGTCCGCGGCGCGTCGTGGGTGTGCCCGGTGATCCCCAGCCAGCGCGCGAGCCCCTCGTCCCGCGCTCGGCGGAGAGCGCCGAGGGCGCCGCCGGGCGCCGTGCACTGGTCGAGATCGGCCGGCTTGCTCACGGCGTGGAGCTGATAGAGATCGAGCCGATCCGTCCCCAGCCGCTCGAGTGAGCGCCCGAGCTCGGCCCAGGCCGCCTCTCCACCGCGCTCGCGTGTCTTGCAGCCGAGGAAGACCCGCGGGCGGAGCTCGGGCATCCAGGGCCGCAGCCGGAGCTCGGCCTCGCCATAGCTCGGTGCCACGTCGACGTGGTTGACGCCCGCGTCCAAGACCGCCCGAATCGCGCCGTCGGCCACCGTCTGATCGACCCGGCCGATTCCGGCGGTGCCGAAGGTCACCACCGTGCTCAGGTGCCCCGTTCGCCCCAGTCGTCGTCGCTCCATCGCGTCCTCCATCGGTCGCGCCGTTCAGGCGGCCGCGGTTGTGGGCCTAGTCGCTACGTCCTGCCGAACATCGCCGCGCCGGTGATCCTGCAGCCGACGCTGTCGTTCTCGACGGCGATCCCGAGCGAGGCGACGCTGTCGTTCCTCGGGCTGGGCCCGCAGCCGCCGGACCCCTCGTGGGGTACCATGCTGAGCGCCGGTCGCCGCTACATGGAGCTCGCCCCGTGGGTGGCGGTCAATCCGGGGCTCGCGATCGCGCTGACGGTGCTGGGGCTGAACCTGCTGGGCGATACGCTGCGGGACGTGCTGGACCCGCGACTGCGCCAGGTCCAGGGGCCTGAGCGGGAGGTCCGATGACGAGACCGGGGGACGCTCCACGTCACCAGATCTGGCTGATTCGCCACGGCGAGACGGAGTGGAGCGCCAGCGGCCAGCACACCGGGCGCACCGACATTCCCCTCACCCCGACCGGCGAGGTCCAGGCGGCGGCGCTGGGCCGGTATCTGGCCGGCCGTCCGTTCGCGCTCGTGCTCACGAGCCCGCTGGGCCGCGCCCGCGAAACCTGCCGGCTCGCCGGATACGGCGTCGTCGCTCAGGTCACCGACGATCTCCTCGAGTGGAACTACGGCGTCTTCGAGGGGCGCACCACGCGCGACATCCGTCAGGAGCGCCCCGGCTGGTCGATCTGGACCAGCCCCGTGCCGGAGGGGGAGTCGGTCGAGCAGGTGGGCGCGCGCGCGCGGCGGGTCATCGACCGGGCGGCGGCGGCCGGCGGGGACGTGGCGCTGTTCGCCCACGCCCACATCCTGCGCATCCTCGCCGCCTGCTGGATCGGGTTGCCGCCTGCCGGCGGTCGGCTCTTCGCCCTGGGCACGGCGTCGATCAGCGTCCTGGGCTACGAGCGGGAGGTCCGGGTGATCAGCGTCTGGAACCAGGACTGGCATCTGGTCCGCCAGGAGAACCCTTGAAGCGTCCGCTCAGCTCTTCTTGTATCGCGCGTTCAGGCTGTCAAGGGCGCGCCGTCGAGTAGGCCGACTCAGGCCGGCGGGATGTCGCGGGCCAGGGCCCGCGCGATGAGGACGCGCAGGATGTCGTTGGTGCCCTCGCCGATCGCCATGAGCGGCGCATCCCGGTAGAGCCGCTCGATCTCGAACTCGGTCGAGTAACCGTAGCCGCCGTGGATCCGCATCGAGTCGAGGGCGGCCTTGATGGCGACCTCGGAGGCGAAGAGCTTGGCCATGGCCGTCTCGGTGTCGGTCCGGTGGCCGGCGTCCTTCCGCGCGGCCGCCCACCACGTCAGGAGTCGCGCCGCCTGGATCTGGGTGGCGAGGTCGGCCAGCTTGAGCTGGACCGCCTGGAAGTCGCCGATCGGCTGGCCGAAGGCGTGGCGCTCGCGGGAGTAGCGCAGGGCGGCGTCGAGCGCGGCCTGGGCGATGCCGACGCTGCGCCCGGCGATGTTGATCCGGCCGACCTCGAGGGCCGCCACCACCTGCTTGAACCCCTGTCCCTCGACGCCCCCCAGGAGGTGCCCGACGGGGATGCGGGCCCCGTCGAAGTGGACCTCGCAGGACTCGGTCCCCTTGTAGCCGAGCTTCCCGAGGTCGCGGCCGACGGTGAAGCCGGGGGTGCCGGCCTCGACCAGGAGGACGCCGAGGCCGCGGTGCCGCGGCTCCACCGCGGGGTCGATGACGCAGAGGACGGGGAGGGGGTCCGCGTGGCGGGCGTTGGTGATCCACATCTTGGTCCCGCGGAGCACGTAGTGGTCGCCGTCCCGGGCGGCCCGCGTGGTGATGGCCTGGAGATCGGTGCCCGCCCCCGGCTCGGTCAGCGCGATGCCCGTTCGGCGCTGGCCGGTGGCGAGCTCGGGTAGCCACCGCCGCTTCTGCGGCTCGGTCCCGAAGCGGGCCAGCATCCAGCACGAGAGCGAGTGGCTGCCCAGGATGCCGGCGATCCCCATCCAGCCCCGCGAGATCTCCTCGAAGGCGATGGCATACGAGACCATGTCCACGGCCAACCCGCCGTACTCGTCCGGCACCGTCATCCCGAAGAGCCCGAGCGTCTTCATGCCCTCGACGATCTCGGTCGGGTAGCGGCCCGTCTGCTCCCACTCCCGCGCGACCGGCCGGATGTGGGTCCGCACGAAATCGCGCAGGACCTTCTGGAAGGCGTGCTGCTCTTGGGAGAGCTCGAAGTCCATGACTCTAGCTCCTGGCTGCCGGGGACGACGGGGGGCCGAAGGCGCCGCGCGCGGCCAACTCGGCGATCCGCGCGCGGTCGTACCCGAGGAGGCCGGTCAGGATCGCCTCCGCGTCCTCGTGCCGGGCCGGCGCCCGACGCTGCGGTGGCGTCTCGGCCCCGACCCGCACCGGGCTCGCCAGCTGGCGCACGCGGCCGAAGCGCGGATGGTCGGTCTCGACGATCAACCCGCGCGCGATCGTCTGGGGATCCCGGAGCGCTTGGGGAACCGAGTGGACGGGTCCGCCGGGGACGCCGGCCCGGGCGAGGCTCGCCAGCCAGTGGGCCGAGGTCTGGCGGGCGAACGCCTTCGCCAGGAGCTCGCGAAGGGCCTCGGCGTGCTCCCGGCGGGCGGCGAAGTCGCGGAAGCGCGGATCGTCGGCGAGCCCGGGCTGGCCGATCACCTCGCAAAGCCGCCGCCAGAACTTCTCCTTCGCGCAGCTCACCACGATCCAGCCGTCGGCGGTCCGGAAGTTCTGGAAGGGCACCAGCGAGGGATGGGCCGACAGTGGCATCCGCTCGGGCACGAAGCCGCCCGTGAGGTGCCAGGTCCCGAGGTAGGCGAGGAGGCTCACGGCCGTGTCGAAGAGGGACACGTCGCAGTCCATGCCGGTGCCGTCACGCCGGGCGGCGTGGACGCCGGCCAGCACGGCGAGCGCCGCGACCAGGCCGCCCGAATAATCCACCAGGGACAGGCCCGACTTGGCGGGCGGCCCGTCGGGCTCACCCGTCACGCTCATCCAGCCGGCCACCCCCTGCAGGATGTAGTCGTAGGCCGGGTCCTGGGCGCGGGGTCCCGTCATCCCGAAGCCGGACAGCGAGCAGCAGACGACCCGCGGGTTCAGGGTCCGGAGGTCCGCATAGCAGAGCCGGAGCCGGGCCGGGACGTCCCCGCGGAGGTTCGAGTAGACGACGTCGGAGACCCGCACGAGGTCCTCGAACACGACGCGGCCGGACGCGCTGGTGATGTCGAGGCTGAGGCTTCGCTTGTTCCGGTTGAAGGTCTCGAAGAAGAGGCTGTCCTCCCCCGCCTGATAGGGCGGCACGTAGCGGCTGACGTCGCCGCTGGCGGCCGGGTCCTCGATCTTGATGACGTCCGCGCCCAGCTCGGCGAGGTGGAGCGTCCCGAAGGGGCCGGCCCCGTACTGCTCGACGGCGACGATACGGACGTCCTCCAGCGGGCGCATCTCAGATCATCGGAGGGGGCCTCGACGGTCCCCTCCGAAGCCTCCCCCAGGAGGTCGCGGCGGCAAAGCCGCCGCTCGGAGGCTGCTCGCACCAAGCGATGGTCATTCAGCTGCTCCGGCTGTCCGGGGAGACCCCCGGCCAGAGGGCGCCGAGCGGCGCACACACGGCCGACAGGTCGGCCGCCTCCTCCAGGCCGAGCACGCCCGTCTCCAGCGCCTCGATCGCGGGGGCGCTCAAGGCCAGCGCCGCGTTGCCGCGGAACTTCCGGCGCACTTCCTCCGGCGTGAGCGGGTTCTCGGGCGCGCCCTTCTGGTAGGGGCACTCGGCCTCCAGCACGCCGCCGTCGCGGAGGTGGAGGCGGGCCCCGCCCGGAAAGGCCCGAGCGGCCGTCGGATACTCGTGCGTCTCGTAGCGAACCCGCCGCGCGACCGCGCCGAGATCCGGGTCGCCGAGCGCGGCCGGGGAGTAGGTGGCGAGCTCCACGGCGCCGCGCAGGAGCATCGCCGCCGCCGAGTAGGGCAGGGAGAACTTCGCCTCGTAGGTGGTGCGCGGCGCGACCTTGGTGGCGGCGGGCTCCAGGATGATCGGCACCACCGACTTCGGCACGCGCACGACGACCTCGGCGATCTCCTCGGGCGCCAGGGTCCGATCGCCGGCCGCCTCTGCCAGCGCCGCGAGCGCCCCGTGCATCATGTGGCACGCGGGGTACGCCTTGTAGGCGATGCGGCGGGTTTCCCAGCGGGTCCCCAGGTCCTCCACCGCGGGCCCCAGATCGATGCCGTCGTGACCGGCGAAGGCGTGGAAGAGCCCGAACCGGGCCTCCAGCACCGAGCGTGGCCCGGCCGCGCCCCGCGCGGCGAGCTGGGTCGCGATCACCGCGCCGTGGGCGGCCCAGCCGGCGTGGATCGGCTTCGTCGCCGAGCCGTCCTCGAGGAATGCCAGGAGGCCGGAGGCCATGCTGCCGGCGATCCCGAGGGCGCTCGTGGTGGTCGGGCCGTCGAGGCCCTGGAGGCGGGCGGCCGCCGCCGCGGCGCCGAAGATCCCGCACACCGCGGTCGGATGGAAGCCCCGCGCGTGAAAGGTCCCGGAGGCCGCCATCCCGAGGCGGGTCACGACCTCGTTGCCGGCGACGACCGCGGCCAGGAGCGCCGCGCCGGTCGCGCGCCGCGCCTCGGCCACGGCGAGGGCGGTGAGCCCGACGACGACGCTCACGTGGCAGATCGAGTCGCCGTGGGTGTCGTCGAAGTCGAGCCCGTGCCCGAGCATGGCATTGGCGAAGGCGGCCCCGGCCGGGTGGACCCGGCGGGGATGCCCGATCGCCGTCGCCGCGCCCGGGGCGCCGATCTCGTCGAGCAGGGCGCGCCCCTCGGTCGCGATCCCGAGCGCGTGGGCGGCGAGCCCGCAGCCGAGCGTGTCGAGCAGGTGGAGCCTGGCCGCCAGGCGGACCTCGGCGGGGATGGCGGCAAGCGTCAGGGTCCGGGTGAAGTCGGCGATGCGCTCGGCGGCGGTCGGCATGGCGGGCCTCAGACCGTCCAGGGCTCGTCGGTGCCGGGGAAGCCGTCCGCGGCCGCGGGCGCGCTGCGCCGGAGGACCATGAACGTGCGCTTGAACTCGATCACGACCTCGCGTCGCTGGTTGACCCCTCGGCAGCGGATCGTGACGATGCCGACGTCGGGGTTCGAGCGCGACTCGCGCGTGCCGATGACCTCGCTTTCGGCCCACAGCGTGTCCCCGACGAACACGGGCTTCGGCAGCTTGATGGCGCTCCACTCGAGGTTGGCCGCCGCGTTCTCGCTCGTGTCGGGAACGCTGAGTCCCGTCACCAGCGCCAGGGTGAAGGTGCTGTTCACCAGGGGCTGGCCGAAGCGCGTCCGGGCGGCGTACGGCACGTTGAAGTGGATCTGGTTCGTGTTCAGGGTCAGACACGTGAACCAGATGTTGTCGGTCTCGGTGATCGTCCGTCCGACGCGGCTCCGGTAGACGTCGCCGACGTCCAGGTCTTCGAAGAAGCGGCCGCGCCACGTCTTGGGAGCCGTCGCCTGCGAATCGCGCGTCATGGTGTCTCCTCTCGGCGGTCCCCGCATCGCCCCCCGCCTGCCCAGTACCGTCGCTCAGGGCCAGACCGCCGTCAAGGACCCGCCGTCCTCGGCGGTCGGCCGGACGTCGGTCGGCGGCACCCCCGGCGCGCTGGTGGTACGCTCGAGGGGATGGAGTCGTCTCGACCGTGAAGCGCCTCGTCGCCGTGGTGCTCGGCCTGCTCGTGGTCGCCGGCGTCCTCCTCGTCCTGGCGGCCGCCTACGAGGTCAGGAGCCTCGCCGGGAGCCTCGCCCGGGTGGCCGGCGAGTTCCGGGTGACTCCGACGCTGCCCCGTCTCGGTCCCGATGGCGCGAGATCCCAGCCCCAGCCGGACGCGGGCCCCGGACCGGGACCCGACGTCGCCACCGGCGTCCGCTTCACGGTGTCCGCGAGCGACCTGAATGCGCTGCTCGGGAGATCGCGGGCCCGGCTCGGGGGCACCCTGGTGGACGGCCGGGACGTCTCGTCCCGGCTGACGACGGGGCGGATCCTCCTCGAGACGCGCACCTGGGTCCGCGTCTTCGGCGTGCCGGTCGTCGACTACTCCGCCTTCTCGGGCTGGAGCCTGGCGGCCCTCCCGGACGGGTTGGGCATCCGGCTGAACGACCTTCGGGTCGCCGGCATCCCGGTGGTCATGGTTCCGTGGTTGATCATGCGGCTGGCCCCGACGAGCCGGGATGACTGGATGGTGGTGCGGACAGGCTCCCGGCACGTCCTCCAGCAGCTCGACATCGGCGAGGGACGGCTGACCATCGAGGGAACGCTTCGGCGCCGATCCCCCTGAACACCGAGCGCGTCGCCCACCGGCCCGCCCAGCGAGTCTGGTTTCACGCAACACCACACAATGTCACGCTGCGGCTGGTGAGTTCCGCTCCGAGCGGCGGCTCCGCTGCCGCAAGCCCATTCCTGGGGGAGGTTCCGGAGGGGGCCGTCGAGGCCCCCTCCGGTTTAGGTCTGGCGCCGCTCCAGCGCCGCCTTGACGCGGTCGGGCCGGAACGGCACCGTCCGGAGCCGCACGCCGGTCGCGTCGAACACCGCATTGGCGAGCGCCGCCGGCACCGGCGCCGAGGCCGGCTCGCCCACCCCGAGCGGCGGCTCCCCCGGGCGCTGGATCAGCTCGAACTCGAGCGCCGGCACCTCCGGAAACCGGAGGATGGGATACCGCGCCCAGTCCACGCTCGTCACGTGGTCCCGGTCGAACACGATCTCCTCGTGGAGGGTCCGGCTCAGGGTCTGCAGGATGTTCCCCTCGACCTGACCCTGCACGCCGTCCGGGTTGATCATGAGCCCGCAGTCCTGGGCGCACACGACGCGGGTCACGCGGATCCGGCCGGATGCCCGCTCGACCGCGACCTCCATCCCCATGGCCACGTAGGTCTCGTCGTGCTTGTAGTGGATGTAGGCCATCCCGCGCCCGGTGAGGACGGCGGCCGCCGGGTCGGCCGGCCGCGGGGCGGGCCGCGGCTGCCAGCCCATCCGCGCCGCCGCGCGCGTGAGGACCTCGATTCCCCGGGGGTCGGTGAGGTGGCGCAGGCGGAACGCGACGGGATCGACGCCGGCGAGGGCGGCGATCTCGTCGGTGAACGACTCCACGGCGAAGCTGTTCGCGACCTTGCCGGGCGCCCGGATCGCCGAGGTCCGGAGCGGCACGTCGACGACCCAGTGCACGACGGCGTGGACGTTGGGAAACGGGTAGGGCGGATCGAGATTCTGCTGGATCTGCCCGGACGCGCGGCCGGCCGGCTGCGGGATGCCCGCCGCCTCCGGGGCGAGCAGCGGGATGTTCGGCAGGTCCGCGGTCGCCGCCGGCAGCCACGCCTGCGTCTCCCATGCCGCCACCTCGCCGCGCGGGTCCACCGCCGCCCGGAGGTCGATGAGGTGGGGCGGGCCCTTCGGGTCCCAGCCGTGCTCGTCCTCGCGGCTCCACTGAACGCGGACCGGGCGGCCCACGGCTTTCGACAGAAGCGCGGCATCGCACGCCGCGTCCTCGGCGCCGTTCTGGCCGTAGGAGCCGGCGCCGTCGACGTAGATCAGCCGGACGCGCTCACGCGGCAGCCCCAGGATGCGCGCGAACGCGGCCTGGAACCGATGGGTCGCCTGCGAGGGTGTCCAGACGGTGGCGCGGTCGGCCCGGACGTCGGCGACGCCGCAGGAGGGCCCGATGGAGCCGTGGGTCTGGAATGGCCAGCGGTACGTCGCGGCCAGGGTTCGCATCCCGGCGGTGCCCGCCGTCAGGGCCGAGAGGTCGCCGCGCTTGGCGACCGTCTGGTCGCGGGCGACGCGTGTCGCGCGGACCGCGTCGAAGAGCGCGGCGTGGTCGGGCAGGCCGGTGCCCGCCGACCACCGGGCCCGGAGGACCCGGGCCGCGCGTACGGCGTCCCACTCGCGCTCGGCAAGGACGCCGAGGAAGCTGCCGATCCGGACGACCCGCGCCCCGGGGATCGACGCCACCGACGCCTCGTCGACCGAGACGAGGGTCGCGCCGACCGCCGGCGGCCGGATCACGCGTCCGTGCAGCATGCCGGGCAGCCGCACGTCCTGGACGTAGAGGTTCCGTCCGGTGACCTTGGCCGGCACGTCCGGGCGCGGGACCGACTGGCCGATGTAGCGGAAGTCCTTCGGGGCCTTCAGGGTGACCTTGGGATCCACGGGGACGCCGAGCCGCCGGTCGCCGACCAGCTCGCCGTACGAGATGCCGGGCCCGCCGGCCTTCGGCCGGACCACGCCGTCCGCGGTCTCGAGCTCGCCCACCGGCCGCCCGAGCCGCGGCGCCGCCATGGCCAGCAGGGCCTCGCGCGCCGTCGCCGCCACCCGGCGGAGCTGCATGCCGCCGCGGGAGACGCCGTAGCTTCCGCCCGTCCCGCCCTGGTCGGGCGTCAGCGCCGTGTCGCCCTCGATCATCTCGGTGATGCGCTCGATGGCGATGTCCAGCTCTTCGGCCACCATCTGCCGGAACGCCGCCCGCCCGCCCGTCCCGAGGTCGACCTTCCCGGTGAACAGCGTCACCGCCCCGTCCCCGTGGATCGCCAGGAAGGCGTCGACGGCGTCCGGGGCGACCGACTTGCCGAGCCAGCGGTCGGTCGGCCAGGGGAGCTGGGCGCCGGCGCGCCGCAGGGGGACGCCGCCGAGTCCGAGTCCCACCACGAGCACGCCGCCCGCCTTGAGGAAGCTCCGTCGCGAGAGCCGATCGGGGGCCATGTCACCGCCCTCCCGCCATCGCGGCGGCCGCGCGCATGACCGCCCGGATCACGCGGTGGTGGCTCCCGCAGCGGCACAGGTTGCCGGCCAGCGCCTCTCGGATCTGCTCTTCCGTCGGCCGGCGCGTGTGATCGAGGAGGGCCCGAGCCGTCACGACCATGCCCGTCGTGCAATAGCCGCACTGGGCGGCCTGCTCCGCGATGAAGGCGGCCTGCACGGGATCGGGGCGCTCGGGCGAGCCGAGCCCCTCGATCGTCGTCACCTCCTGGCCCACCACCGTCCGGGCGGGCGTGATGCAGGACCGGGCTACCCGGCCCGCGACGAGCACCGTGCAGGCGCCGCACTGGGCCAGGCCGCAGCCGAACTTCGCGCCGGTCAGGCCGAGATCGTTCCGGAGGACGTAGAGGAGCGGCGTGTCGGGATCGTCGGTCTCGACCACACGCGTCGCCCCGTTGACCTGCAACGTGAGCCTGGGCATCGGAACCTCCTGTCAGGCGTCCAGCCGGTACACGCGCCGCACGTTCTCCCACAGGATCTTCCGCTGGATCGCCTCGTCGATCCCGCGGAACTGCTCCTCGATGGCCTTGCCGGAGAACGGCCAGGTGCCGTCACGGTGCGGGTAATCGGAGCCCCACATGACGTTGTCGGGGGCGATCTCCGCCATCGCCCGCACGCCGTGGAGGTCCTTCTGGAACGTCGCGAAGATCTGCCGCTTGAAGTAGGCGCTCGGCAGGAGCGAGAGGTCGAGGTCGTCGGCGAGACGCTCCGCGTAGGTGTCGTCCAGGCGCTCGAGGATGTAGGGGATCCAGCCGATCCCGCTCTCGCCCAGGACGAGCCGGAGCCGGGGATGGCGCTCGCACACGCCCGCCAGGATGACGGACACGCAGATCTCGTCCATCTGCAGGGGCGCCACCACCGTCCAGGAACCGATCACCGCCGGGTGCCGGATCCCCTTGACCTCGTACCCGACGGTCGCGCCGCCGCCCTCGAAGACGTGGAACGAGAGGACGAGGTCCGCCTGCTCGGCCGCCGCCCACAGCGGCTCCCACATCTCGTGCCACACGGGCATCGCCGCGCTCCATGGCACGAAGAGCACGCCGCGGAGGCCCAGCGCGGCACAGTGCCGGAGCTCCTCCACGGCCGCCCGGGCATCGTGATTGGGGAGACAGCCGAGGCCGAAAAAACGCCCGGGCATCGAGCGGTTGAACCCGGCGATGTAGTCGTTGTAGGCGTGGTAGACCGCGGTCAGGAGCTCGTGATCGTGGATCGCCTTGTTGCTGAAGAGCCCGCGCGAGATGCCGATGATCCCGTAGATGATCTCCGCCTCGACACCGTCGAGCTCCTGATCCTCCCGCCGCTCCGCAGGATTGGAGGGCCGGGTCTGCCGTCCGGAGGCGAAGCCGGCTTCGGCCAGGATCCGCCCGCGCCGGCCCCCGGTCACCCCGGGGCCGTAGACGGCGTAGGGGCCGAGGACGTCCTCGCCCGACATCCAGACCTTGCGCCCGTCCCGCTCGACCACGTGCGGAATCCGCTCGCCCCAGATCGCGGGCATTCGCGAGGTGAAGGTGTCGGGCGGGAGGTAGATGAGATCCATGTGGCTGTCGGCGGACATCACGGGGCGCGTCATGGCGGCCTCCTCGCTCGGCTCCGCAGGAATCGCGGACAGGATAGAGCAAACCCCGCATCAGGGACAAGGCCGGGGCCGGCATCGCGCGGATCGCGCCGCCCGGGGAGCCTGGCGCACGCCTGGCCGGCCGCCCCCGGCCATCA
>DASYQW010000189.1 GCA_036005065.1 Candidatus Methylomirabilota bacterium
CGTGGGAGTGCTCTCGGGCACCAGGCCTCAGGACGCCCTGATCGACGTGCGCCGGGACGAGAACACCGGTTACCAGAGCGACCGTCCCGCGGTCGCGCTCGTCTCCAGCGTGGGGGTGGTGACGGCGGTGGGCCCGGGAACGGCAACCATTACCGTCACTCACCGCCAGTTGACCGCGACGGCGGCGGCGCGGGTGGTATCTTCGGCCGCGGGCGCGCCGATCCTTCGCCTCTCCGCGCCACCCGATGGCGCCGTGCTCACCTCGTCCCCGGTCACCGTCGCCGGGACCGTGAGCGATCCGCAGGCGAAGGTCAAGGTGATGGGGACTCAGGCGCCAACCGATGCCGTGACGGGCGCCTTCAGCGTTCAGGTGGCGCTCTCGCCGGGCCAGAACCTGATCAAGGTCCAGGCCGATCTTGCCGCCGGATCCGCCCTCGCCGAGCTTTCGGTGACCCTCGCGGCGCCCGGCTCGGGGGCAGCGGTCGGCCCCGATGGATCGCCCCTGCCGGTCGTGCCCGCTCTCCCTACCACCGCGCCCGACCGCACTCCGCCCCAGATCGCCGTCCAGTGGCCGCGCCCGGGAGCGCTCCTCCTTTCGACCCGGGTGGAGGTCCTGGGAACCGTGGACGAGCCGCAGTCGGTGGTGCGCATCAACGGAGCCCGGGCGGCCGTTCAGGACGGGGCCTTCTCGGCGCAGATCGTTCTTCCCCGGGGGGCGGGACAGATCGTGGCGGAGGCGGTCGACCCGGTGGGAAACCGCTCGTCGAAGACGGTGAACGTGAGCGTCGATTCGGAGCTGCCCGCGGTGAACATCGCGGAGCCGGCGCCCTCGGACCTCCAGGGCTGGTGCACTCTGCCCGAGGGGGCGGCAGTGGTGTCGAGTTCGCCGCTCTTGGTCCGTGGGTCGCTGAGCCACCCGGGGATGCGGGTCTGGATCCAGGGAGCGCAGGCGGCGGTGAACGGGACCGGTTTCAGCGGGACGGCGAGCCTGGCCCGTGGTCTCAATCGCCTGGCGGTGGTCGCCGAGTTGCCCGGCGACCCTCCCCGGCGGGCAATCGACGTGCGGCGGGTCGTCCTCGACCTGGATCCGCCGGTCATCGAGGTCGCTTACCCGCCGCCCGGCCTGGTAGCCCGCACCACTCCCATCCGGGTGATCGGACGCGTGCGCGATCCCGGCGTTCCGCCCGGGGCGTCTGCGTCGCCGGGGCTCAGGATCAACGGGACTCCGGTCGATGCCTCCGGCGGATCGTTCGATGTGTCGGTCTCCCTCGTCGCCGGGCTCAACTCCCTGATGCTGGAGGCTGCCGACGGAGCGGACCGCAGGACCTCACAGACGATCAACGTGACCCTCGACGCCACCACCGCGGGCGCCTCCCTGGAGGCCGCCGACGGGGGAGGCCAGACCGTAGCGCCGGGAGGAGTCCTTCCTCGCGCGCTGGTGGCGCGCGTGCGCGACGCGGCGGCGGCGCCTGTCGCCGGCGTGCCGGTGATCTTCCGCGTCGACGCGGGCGACGGCACCCTGACCGGTGGAGCGAGGGAGATCCAGGTGACGAGCGACGGAGCGGGGGAGGCGCGCGCAACCTTCACCGCCGGCCGCACCGCGGGGAAGGGTCTCAACGTGGTGACCGCCCGCTCTCCCGGCCGGCGCGGCTCGCCGGCGGCATTTTCCGTCACCGTCTCGCCCGGCGCCCTGTCCGTGCTGGCGGCCCACTCCCCGCGCTGGGACGCCTGGATGGCCGGGCAGACCCTTCCCCGGCCGCTCCTGGCCCGCGCTCTGGACGCGGCCGGGAACCCTCTCGCCGGCGTGCCGGTGGA
>DASYQW010000190.1 GCA_036005065.1 Candidatus Methylomirabilota bacterium
GCTGGCCTCCGGCCTGCTGGCCGCGCTGGCCTTGCCGCTGCTGGCCGCGCGCCTGGGGCTGCCCGGGCGTCGCGTCATCCAGGCCTTCCTGCTCCTGATCTGGCTGGCGGGCCTTCCGCTCCTGGCTCGCCTGTCGCCGCCCCTGCACTACCACCACACGTTCGACGTCGATGCGTCCCCCGCCGGCCGGGGCGTCAAGATCCTGGCCGCCGAGGGGTGGACCCAGTCCCCGGACGGCCTCGCCCTCGAACCCGGCCAGCGGGGGACGCTGCTCCTGCGGCTCGCCCCTTCGCCGTTCCGCTCGCTCGTGCTCCACGCCCATCTCTACCGGCGGTGGCAGGGCGCCACGTTCACCAATCGCGTCGAGGTCTCCACCGACGGGACGACATTCGAGCCGGTGGGCGCCGACCTGGAGCTGGCCGGCGACCCCCTGTACGCGGTGGGCACCGGCCGCGTGCGCCCCGTCGTGCTCCGGGTCACCGCCACCAACCCGACCCCCGCGTCCGTCCTGGTGGTCGACGACGTCCGGCTGGTCAGCTCCGGCCTCGCCCCCGTGGTCCTGGGCATCTTCGCCGTGCTCGGTCTGGCCTTCGCGTACGGCGTGTCGCGGCTCCGGGCGCTCGCGGGTGCCTCGCCGGCCGTCGAGACGGCCCTTCGGGCGATGGGGCCCGGCCGCGAGCCCCCGGCGACCCCGGCGATCCGGCCGTCGCGCCAGCTTCTGCTGATCGCCGCCGGGGTGCTGACCGGACTGGTGGTGTTCGGCCCGCGACTCGGGGTCTTTCGGGCCGAGCACGTGACGTTCCAGTCCGTGGTCGAAGACTTCAACAACGGATCGCTCCGGGATCCCCGGCGATTGATTCGACGGCAGGGCTTCCATCCCTGCGTCGACGGCTTTTGCCTCGCCGAGAAGACCCCCGGCGAGCTGATCCTGGCCTATCCGATGCCCCCCGCTCCGCAGGTGGTCATGCGGCTCTGGTTCTACGGGTCTCCGCGACAGATCGCCAACCGCGTGGCCGTTTCGGCGGACGAGGGGCAGACCTGGATCGACGTGCTCCGGGACCGGGATCTCAACAACGCCGTCGTCGACGTGAGCCGGCTGATCCCGCCCCGCCACCGCGGGGTGCTGTGGGTGAAGCTCGCCGCCGAGAACGGCACCGGCCACGAGGCGCTGGTCGTCGATCGTCTGGAGGTGGCGGCGAGTGACAGCCCCGCCCCCGGCCAGCTGCCCGATCTGGCGGCCATGTTTCGCCTGGTCGTCCTGCCGCTGGGCCTGGCTGCGGGCCTGGCGCCGTGGATCGGCCCGGGGCGTGGAATCGCGGTGGCGATCCTGGGTGCCGCCGGCCTGGCGGTCGCGGCCGCCGCGCTCGGGGCCGGCGACGCGGTGGTCGGATGGGGCACCTGGGGGCTGCTGGTCGCGTCCCTGATCGGCGCGGCCGGAAGCGGGCTGGGCGGCCGGTGGGCGCGCGATCGGCGCGCGTGTCTGGCGACGGTGGCGTGTAGCCTGGTGCTGTGCTGGGCCTTCGCCGCGCGCTGGGCCGAATTCGTCCGGATCTATCGGTTCCCGGTGGCCGACGACGCGCTGATGAATCTCGGATTCATGAGGACGTTTGCCTGGGGATCGGCGTCGCAGGGCTTCTACTCGGCGGGATTGTCCCTGCCGGCCGGCGTCCTGGAGCCGCTGTTCATCGCGTTCGGCGCGACGTTCTTCATGCTGACGGGCGCCTCCGACCTGGCCCTGCGGCTCCTCACGCTGCTGCTCTCGGTGGCGGGCGTGTGGCTGACCTACGTGGCGGGCCGGCGCCTCCTGGGATCGGCGGTGACCGGCCTGGTCGGCGCGTCGCTGGTCGCCGGCAGCACGTATCTCATCTACGACGCCGTTCGCGGGTTCCGGACCGGCTTCGAGCTGTGCCTGGTGCTGCTGCTGGCGATCGCCCTCTGGCCGACTCCGGGCCGGTCGTCGTGGCGCCAGGCGGTGGGGGGCGGGGTGGTGGGCGGCCTGCTGTGTCTCCAGCTGCTCGCGCACCTGCCGGGCGTCGTGGTGACTCTCGCCTCGACGCCGTGGACCGTCACCGGATGGCGCCGGCGCCTGCTGCGGGTGGGGGCGACGCTGGGCGTGGTCGGGCTGCTGCTCGGGCCCTTCCTGGTGGCCTCGAAGATCCGGCGGGGCGCGTTCTTCGCCAGCAACCCGCCGCGGCTCGTCTTCTTCTTCGAGCACGCGCGTGAGATGCTGCCCTTGAAGAATCGTCCCGAGATCGCCGAGATCCGGACCACGGCCGCCGTCGTTCGCGAGCTGGGGGCGATCTTCGCGGTCGAGGGTGGCTGGCTGTGGGGCGTGACGAGGGGCTACCTCCTCGCCATCCGGGATGCCTGCGTGCTGGCGGCGGGCCGCTATTACTGGGTCGCGCTGGCCGGCCTGGCGGCGCTGGCGCTGGGCCCCGCGCGCTTCATGGTCCTCGTCTTTCTCCTGAGCATGGCCAACAGCGCGCCGCTCTACGGCGTCGCGGCCCGGCCGGTGCCGGACGCCATCGCCTTCCCCGGGAGCACGGAGATCTTCTACGCGATCTTCGGCGGCGGTGTCTACTGGTACGGGGTGACCGACCGGTACCGGGTCCTGGCCCAGGCCGTGCCCTTCGCCGCGCTGGCGGCCGGGTGGCTGGTCGTGGTGGTGGCGAGGACGCTCGACGCGCTGGGATGGGCGGCGCCTCCGAGCTGGACGCTGGCCTGGGTGAGCGATCGCCGGCCCGCCTACCGGATCAGCGGCCGATGACGGACGCGACGGGGCCCTCGGTGTCGATCGTGATCCCGACCTACAACGAGGAGGCCGACATCGCCCGGTGCCTGGACGGGGCGGTCTCGCTGGACCCCCCGGCCGACGAGATCATCGTCGTCGACGATGGCTCGGTGGACGGCACGCTCGGGATCGTGGGGGGCTATGCGGAGCGGTTCGGGATCGCCGTGCTGCGGCAGCCGCAGAACCGGGGGGTGGCGGCGGCCCGCAATCGCGGCCTGCGGGAGGCGACCGGCGAGATCGTCGTGATCCTCAACGCGGACGTGATGCTGCCCAAGGACTTTCTTCCCGCCGTGCTCCGTCATTACGCGGAAGGCGCCGACTTCGTCCTGGTCCAGTCCAGGGTGGCGAACGACGACGCGCTGTTTCCGCGATACATCGAAGCGCAGCACCATGCCTGGTACGACCACCGGGACGACATCGTGTGGACCGAAGGGTTCTCGTGCCGGCGGGCGGCGGCCCTGGCCGTCGGGTTGTTCGACGAGCACTTTCCGGGGGCGTCGGGCGAGGACGCGGTCTTCGGCGAGCGGCTCGAGCAGGGATACCGGAAGGTGATCGACCGGTCGATCGTGGTGACCCACATCGCGCCGAGCACGCTCCGGGAGTTCTGGCGCCAGCGTCGCGGCCGCGGGCGCGGCTGGCCCTTCCGGCTCTACTACGTGGACCGGGTGCCGCTGGAGGTCATCCGGTACTACCTGGTCGGCGTGTGCGTGTGGAGCGTCGGGCAGCTCCTGACCGTGGTCCCGTTCGTGCGGACGGCCGCCCGGCTGGCGCGCTTCGATCGTCGCGGACGGCGGGCGATCCCGGGGTTCACCCTGGCCGCCATCGTGGAGCACGTGGCCCATCGCCAGGGCGAGGTCCGCGCGTACCGGGAGATCGCGCGGAGGCGCTCGGCCGACGCCGCGACCAGGACGTCGACGTGAGCCGGACGGTCCTGATCACGGGCGGGGCGGGCTTCATCGGCTCGAATGCGGCGCGGGCGTTCCTGGAGTCGGGGGACCGGGTCCGCGTGTTCGACAACCTCGCCCGGAAGGGCGCCGAGGTCAACCTCCGCTGGCTGCGCACCGCCGGCCCGTTCGAGCTCGTCCGGGACGACCTCCGGAACTTCGAGGCCGTCGCCGGCGCGCTCGAGAAGGGCCCGGTGGATCTCGTCCTCCACCTGGCCGGCCAGGTGGCGGTGACGACGTCGGTGGCCGACCCCCGGGAGGACTTCGAGATCAACGCGCTGGGGTCCTTCAACCTCCTGGAAGCGGTCCGGCGGTCGGGGCAGAACCCGGTGGTCATCTACGCGTCGACGAACAAGGTCTACGGCGGGCTGCCACGGGTCGGGATCGTGGAGAGGGACGGACGCTATGGCTTCCGGGACCTGCCGGAGGGCATTCCCGAGACCTGGCCTCTCGACTTTCACTCACCCTACGGGTGCTCCAAGGGCGCTGCCGACCAGTACTTCCTCGACTACGCGCGCATTTACGGCCTGCGCACGGTCGTCTTCCGGCAGTCCTGCATCTACGGTTACCGCCAGTTCGGCGTGGAGGACCAGGGCTGGGTCGCCTGGTTCGCGATCGCCGCCGCCCTCGGCCGCCCCATCACCGTCTACGGAGACGGCAAGCAGGTCCGCGACGTCCTCTTCATCGACGACCTGATCGCGGCCTTCCGGCTGGCCGCCGAACGGATCGAGGTCGCCCGGGG
>DASYQW010000191.1 GCA_036005065.1 Candidatus Methylomirabilota bacterium
CGGGGTCAGACCAAGGACGTCCGGTTCGCCACCTTCGAGGACCGCGTCGTCGGCCTGGCCCAGGCGGCCCTCGACGTGGCCGAGCGCTCCGGCCTCTAGTCGATCGGAGGGGGCCTCAACGGCCCCCTCCGAGACCTCCCCCAGGAAAAGTTGCGCGGGCGAAGCCCGCGCTCGGAGTGGACCACCGTGAGCGGGGCGGTTTGGCTACACGGCGCGCCCGGTTAACCCGACAGCCTCCTAGCCGGCCATGAGGCTGAGAATCGGACTCGGCCGGCTCGACGGACGGGCCGGCTGATGCGCCGCCTGCGCGGATCCCGATCGACGCAGCGGGGGCGCCGGGGGGCGGAGGTGCGGCGCACGGGAGCCGAGGCCGATCGGCAGCGAGCCGAGGCGCGCCGCGAGCAGGCCGAGGCGGAGCGGCGGCAGTCGGAGAGCCTCCGCGATGACGCGGAGCGGCTGCGGGCCGCCAGCGAGGCGCTGCGGGCGACGCTGGACGAGGCCCGCCAGGTGCAGGAGGCGCTCCGCCAGGCCGCCGAGGACGCGCGGCGGAGCGCCGAGTTGCTCCGTCGCGGGGCCGAGAGGGCCCGCCGGACGCGTGGCAGGCCACCCAAGCCGGGCGCGTCCCGCGCGGAGGATATGCGGCGGATGCAGGCATGGAGTCAGGAGTCGGCGGGCCGCACCAGGCGGAGCGTAGCGGCGAGCGAAGAGCGGATGGCGCGGCAGGCCCGACGAAAGCGTGAAGTCCCGTCGCCCCCCCCGGCCGGCGGCGGCTGAGTCCCGCCGCGCGATCGGACGCCTTTACCCTCGCGAGCCCCTTCCGATGGCATCGCACTCGAGCGCGCCGCCCTCGGCGAGCGTGACGAGCGCCTCGGGAATCCGATCGAGATGCAGGACGGCGTCCACGTCGTCCTCCGCGATCGCGTGCAACGGCATGGACGGGCAGCGCGCCTCGCCGGGGTCCTGCACGAGCGAGATTCCCCCCGCGGCCTTGATCGCGATCAGCCCCCGGACCCCGTCGGCTCCGCCGCCAGAGAGCAGGAGGCCGATGACCCGCGGCCCGCACTCCCGGGCGGCCGACAGGAACAGGGCGTCCACCGCGGGGCGGAAACGGTGCTGGTGAGGCCCGCGGTTGAGGCGCAACCGGCCCGCCTCCACGACCATGTGATGGTCCCTTGGCGCCAGGTAGATGTGGCCGTGCTCGAGATGGTCCCCATCCGTGGGCTCGGCGACCGGCAGGGACGAGTGACGGCCGAAGACCCGGTCGAGCTGGCTCTCGAAGAAGGGGGACCGATGGATCACGACCGCGATCGCCGCCGGGAAGTCCGGGGGCAGCTTGGCGAACAGCCGGATCAGCCCCTCGATGCTGCCCGCCGACCCGCCGATCGTGACGACGTCGCGGGCCAGCCCCTCGGCCTTGATCACGCGGGACTCCCGGGTTCCTCCGAGGCCGGAGCCTCGAATCCCAGACTCAGCGGTCGGTCCTGCTCGATGAGCCGCCGGAGGGTGCGGGCGTGCGCCTCGAGGTCCCCGGCTCGCTCTCGGCACGGACCCTCGACGTCGGACCAGCACTGGCGGGCGGCTTGTCCTTCCAAATCCCGCAGCAGCGCCGCCATCTCCTCGACCGCCAGGACCGCGGACCAGAGGCGC
>DASYQW010000192.1 GCA_036005065.1 Candidatus Methylomirabilota bacterium
CCGAAGTTCAGCGTGCGGCGGCTCGAGTTCGATCCGTCCTGGCCCGTGATCCGCGCCCTGGCGATCACGCGGCTCATCGACATCGTCGGGGCGTGCGTGAAGCGCCCCACCGCGGCGGACGTCGCGGCCCCGGCCTCCTGAGGTGATCCAATCCCGAAATGCCGGAACTGAGAGCCTCGTTGCTCCTCCGGGACCTGGCGTCGCCGGCCGTCTCGTCGGCACCCATGCCCGAGTCCCCGGACCCCATTCGAGCCGAGCTCTTCAGCGCCGAACGACTCGAGCAGCACGCGGAAAGCCTGGCCAGGCAGCGCACCCTCGCCGAGGGCGAGGCCGGGCGCCCCCTCTCACAGCGCGTACGGGATAGTGGGCGGGTTCTGCTCCAGTCCTATCGCGCGATCGCCGCGGTGATCCGAGAGGAAGGCGCGATCACCCCGGCCGCCGAGTGGTTCGTCGACAACTTTCACATCGTGGAGGACGTCCTGCGGGAGGTCCGGGAGGACCTCCCGGTCGGATTCTACCGCCAGCTCCCCAAGCTCGCGGACGGCCCCCTGCAGGGTTACCCTCGGGTCCTCGGCCTGGCCTGGGGTTTCGTCGCGCACACCGACAGCCGTTTCGAGCCCGAGACCCTCCAGCGCGTCGTCCGCGCATTCCAGCGCGTACAGCCGCTGACCATCGGCGAGCTCTGGGCCGTTCCCATCGCGCTCCGGATGGTGCTCTTGGAGAACCTCCGGCGCCTGGCCGAGCGGATCGTGAAGGGACGCGCCGCCCGCCATGACGCCGACGCGCTGGCGGACGATCTGCTCGGGCTGGGCGGCCGACCGCGCCGCCCCCTGGCCTTTCAGCAGCTCGAGGCCGCCGACTTGCCGATCGCGTTTACCGTGCAGCTCGTCCAGCGCCTCCGGGAGCAGGATCCCGAGTCGACGCCGGCGGTCTCGTGGCTCAACCAGCAGCTGTCGGGGTCGAGAACGTCGCCCGACGAGCTGGTGCGGTTCGAACATCAGAGCCAGGCCGCGATGAATGTGACGGTCCGCAACCTGATCACCAGCATGCGGACGATGTCAACGTTCGACTGGGCGGAGTTCTTCGAGAGCGTCAGCCTCGTCGATGACGTGCTGCGAGCCGGCAGCCACTTCGGCGCCATGGACTTCACGACACGAGACCGATACCGTCACGCGATCGAAGACCTGGCACGAGGTTCCCGCCAGTCCGAACTGGAGGTCACCCGGCGGGCGATCGCTCGAGCCCAGCGTGGCCCCCCGGTGCCGCGGCCGTCCGGCGTCCCTCCCGCCGATCGGTGTGAAGATCCCGGTTACTACCTGATCTCCCGAGGGCGGCCGCTCCTTGAAAAGGAGATCGGTTACCGGGTTCCGGTACGGCGGTGGCTTCTTCGGACCTACGTGCGGAGGGCGGCGCCGAGCTATCTCGGCAGTATCGGCCTCGTGACGGGATTGCTCCTGGCCCTCCCGCTCCTGGCCGCGCACACCGCGGGGATGAGTCCCCTGGCCCTCGTCCTGCTGGGACTCGTCGCCCTGGTCCCGGCCTCCGACCTCGCGGTCGCCCTCATCAATCGTGCCGTCACCGAGCTGCTCGGACCGAGACCGCTGCCGCGCCTCGAGCTCCGCGGCGGCATCCCGTCCACCCTGCGAACTCTCGTGGTGATGCCGACCCTGCTGACGAGCGAAGCCGAGATCGAGGAGCACATCGCTCGCCTGGAAATCCATCATCTCGCCAATCCCGACGGCGCCATCCACTTCGCTCTCCTGTCCGACTGGATCGACGCGCCCACGGAGACGCTGCCAGAGGACGATCGGCTCCTGGCGGCTGCCATCGATGGGATCGCGCGTCTCAACCGACGCAACGGTCCCGCGCCCGACGCGGGGGCCCGGTTCTTCTTGCTCCATCGCCGGCGGGTGTGGAGCGAGGGAGAAGGCAAATGGATGGGGTGGGAGCGCAAGCGCGGGAAGCTTGACGAGCTCAACCGCCTCCTCCGCGGGGCGAACGACACGACATTCATGGCCACGCGTGGACGGCGGCCTGACGTGCCCGCGGCCGTCCGATACGTGATCACCCTCGATGCCGACACCCATCTGCCCCGGGGCGCCGCCCTCCGCCTCGTCGGGACGATGGCCCATCCACTCAACCGCCCGGCATTCGACGCTCGAGTGGGTCGCGTCGTCGACGGATACGCCGTACTTCAACCTCGGGTCACGCCCACGATGCCCACCGATCGCGACAAGTCCCTCTTCCAGCGGATCTACGCGGGTCCGGCGGGAATCGATCCCTATGCGGCCGCGATCTCCGACGTCTACCAGGATCTCTTCGGTGAAGGCTCGTACACCGGCAAGGGCATCTATGACGTGGAGGCGTTTGCCGCGGCCCTGGAGGGCCGCGCGCCCGAGAACGCGCTCCTGAGCCACGATCTGTTCGAGGGAATTTTCGCTCGAGCGGGGCTCGTGACCGACATCGAGGTCTTCGAGGAGTTCCCGACCGACTACGAGGTCGCCGCCGCCCGGCAGCACCGGTGGGCGCGCGGAGACTGGCAATTGCTCCCCTGGATCGTCGGGCGGGACGCCGCGGCCGGGATGCCTCGAACCCGGATCCCGGTCATCGGCCTGTGGAAGATCATCGACAACCTCCGCCGGACCCTGTCGGCTCCCGCCGCCTGGCTCACGCTCGTCGGCGGCTGGACGCTCCCCCACAGCCCGCCCCTCGTGTGGACGGCGTTCGTGCTCGCCACGATCGCGCTCCCCGCTCTCTTGCCGGCGTTCGCCGAGGTGATCCCCAAGCGATCGGGGATCTCCAAACGGACCCACATCCGCGCCGTCGGACGGGGCTTCCTCCTCGCCGCCTCCCAGATCGCGCTCGGTACCACGTTCATCGCCCATCAGGCCTGGCTCATGAGCGACGCGATCGCCCGGACGCTCGTTCGCCTGTGCGTGACCCGCCGACGGCTGCTCGAGTGGATGACCGCCGCCCAGGCCAAGTCGGGACTGGCCCTCGACGTCACCGGCGTGTATCGACGGATGCGCGGCGCACCACTCCTGGCCACCGCGGGCGGAGCACTGGTGGCCCTCGGGCGACCCGACAGCTGGGTGGTGGCCACCCCGTTCGTCTTGCTCTGGGGACTCTCACCGCTGGTGGCCCGATGGATCAGCCAGCCGCCGGGCGCGTCCCCGACTCCGCTCCTGTCGCGGCCGCAGGCCCGAATCCTGCGCTCGACCGCGCGCCGCACCTGGCGGTTCTTCGACGCCTTCGTCGGTCCGGACGACACCTTCCTGCCGCCGGACAACTTCCAGGAGGATCCGAAGCCTGTTGTCGCGCATCGCACGTCTCCCACCAATATCGGCCTCTCCCTGCTGGCGACGGTCGCCGCGCGCGATTTCGGCTGGATTGGCAGTCTGGAGACCGTCGAACGGCTCGAGGTCACGCTGGCGACGATGGGCCGCCTCGAGCGCTTCCGAGGCCACTTCTACAACTGGTATGACACGGGTGGACTGTGCCCGCTGGAACCGCGCTACGTGTCGACCGTGGACAGCGGCAATCTCGCCGGTCATCTCCTCGCGCTCGGCAATGCCTGTCGCAGCGCGCTCCATCACTCGCTGCTGGATCGCGAAGCGTTCGGCGGAATCGAGGACGCGCTTCTGCTCGTCCAGGAGGCCGCCAGCGGCCTGGCCGACCACCGCCGGACGCAGATGGTCACGCTCGGCCATCTCGATGAGGCCTGCCGGGCGCTGGCCGCGGATCTCCGCGACCCGCCGGCGGACCCGGTGGGCTGGGCCGGCCGCCTCCGTCGGCTCGCCGTCGAGGCCGAGACGCTCGTGGACGTCGCGCGCGCCCTGACGGCCGAGCGCGGCGACCGCGAGGACTCCGACCTCCTGGTCTGGGCCCTGGCGGCGCGCGCCACCATCGCGAGCCACGAGCGCGACCTCGAGACGATCATGCCGTGGGCGCCGCACCTCGAAGCCGTCCTGACCGAGCTCGCGAACGCGTCCCCCGAGGCCGGGCGGGCGATCGGGGCTCTCCTGTCCGCCCCGTCGACCCCGGCCGACCTGGCCGACCGCTGCCAGGCCGCGATCAGCGAGCTCGCGACCCTGCGCGGGGACCTGCCGCCCGACGGATCGGCGCGCGGGGCGGCGATCGCGCGCCTGGACCAGGCCATCGAAGGACTGGAGCGCTCTTCCGCGGCTTCCCGAATGCTCGTCCACCGACTGTTGGAGATCGCCCGCCTCACCAAGGACCTGTTCGATGCGATGCAGTTCGGATTCCTCTTCGATTCCACTCGCCAGCTCTTCTCGATCGGCTACCGCGTCACCGACGGCAGCCCCGACCCGGGCGCGTACGACCTTCTCGCCTCCGAAGCGCGGCTGGCCAGCTTCATCGCGATCGCCAAGGGAGACGTTCCCGTCTCGCACTGGTTCCGGCTCGGCCGCCCGATGACCCCGGTCGGGCTCGGGTCGGCGCTCGTGTCCTGGTCCGGCTCGATGTTCGAGTACTTGATGCCCGCGCTCATCATGCGCTCGCCGTCGGGCAGCCTGCTTCAGCAGACGTATCGCTTCGTCGTCCGGCGTCAAGTGAGTTACGGCGAAGAGCACGGGGTTCCCTGGGGGATCTCCGAGTCGGCGTACAACGTGCGCGACCTGGACCTGACGTACCAGTACTCGAATTTCGGGGTCCCGGGCCTGGGTCTCGAGCGGGGCCTCAGCGAGAACCTGGTCGTCGCGCCGTACGCGAGCGCTCTGGCCGCGATGGTCGATCCCGTGGCCGCCGCCCGGAACTTCTCACGCCTCGCCGAAGTGGGCGCCCGGGGGGCGTACGGCTTCTACGAGGCGCTCGACTACACGCGATCGCGGCTCCCGGGAGGGACGCGGATGGCGATCGTTCGCGCCTACATGGCGCACCACCAGGGCATGACCCTCGTCGCGCTGGCGGATGTCCTCCGAGACGGAGTGATGCGCGCGCGATTCCACGCCGAGCCCATCATCCAGGCCACCGAACTGCTCCTGCAGGAGCGCGCCCCTTGGGACGTCGCGGTCGCGCGACCTCGGGTGGAGGAAGTGCAGGCCCCGGCCCATGTCCGCGACTTCGCGGTTCCGGTCTTCCGGCAATTCACATCGCCGCACGACCCGGCTCCGCGGACGCACCTGCTCTCCAACGGGCGATACGTGGTGATGCTGACGACCGCGGGTTCGGGCTACAGCCGGTGCGCGGGCCTCGGGATCACCCGATGGCGCGAGGACGTCACGCGGGATCACTGGGGGACGTACCTCTTTCTGCGGGACGTCCAGACCGGCGCGGTCTGGTCGGCCGGGTACCAGCCGACCGGCGTCGAGCCGGACGCCTATCGGGCGACGTTCTCCGAAGACCGCGCCGAGTTCCATCGGCGCGACGGCGCGATCACGACCACGCTCGAGGTGCTGGTCTCCCCGGAAGACGACGCCGAGATCCGCCGCGTCTCGGTCACGAATCTCGGGGTGCAGGCGCGAGAGATCGAGCTGACGTCCTACGCCGAGCTCGTGTTGGCGCCACCGTCGGCGGACGCCGCGCACCCGGCGTTTTCCAACCTCTTCGTCCAGACGGAATCGCTGCCCGACCTCGGGGCTCTGCTGGCCACTCGCCGCGTCCGGTCGGCGGCGGAGCCGACCGTCTGGGCGGCCCACGTCGTCGTCGTCGAGGGTCAGGCCGGTGGTGGCGCCCAGTACGAAACCGACCGCGGGCGGTTCCTCGGGCGGGGGCGGGGAATCCGCACGCCGCTGTCGGTGATCGACGACCGGCCACTCTCGAACACGGCGGGCTCGGTGCTCGATCCGATCTTCAGCCTCAGGCGGCGGGTTCGACTCGGACCGGGCGAGAGCGCCCGCCTCAGCTTTTCCACGCTCGTCGCCGCCTCACGCGAGGCGGCCGTGGCGATGGCTGACAAGTATCGCGACCCGGCGACGTTCGAGCGCACGGTCACGCTGGCCTGGACGCAGGCCCAGGTCCAGCTCCAGCATCTCGGGGTCGGCACGGACGAGGCTCATCTCTTCCAGGAGCTGGCGAGTCGGATCCTCTACTCCAACGCGACGCTGCGGCCCTCCGCCGACGTGCTGAAGCGCAACACGGCGGGTCCCTCGGCTCTCTGGGCCCACCGGATCTCCGGTGACCTCCCGATCGTCCTCGTCCGCATCGACGAGCCGGAGGATCGAGGGATCGTCCGACAACTCCTCCGCGCTCACGAGTACTGGCGTCTGAAGGGACTGGCGGTCGATCTCGTCATCCTGAACGAGGAGGCTCACTCCTACACGGAGGAGCTCCAGGCCTCCTTGGAGGCGCTGGTTCGAGCGAGCCAGTCGGCGTCGCGCCACGAGCAACACGCGACACACGGGAGCGTCTTCATCCTGCGGAGGGATCGCCTCTCGCCGAAGGAGCGCAGTGCCCTGCTGGCGGTTGCCCGAGCCGTCCTCCTGAGTCGCCACGGCACCCTCGCGGAGCAGCTCGCGCGGACGCACTCGCCCCGGGGCCCGGTCGCGCCCGCGCCCCGCCGCCCGCCCAGAGAGGGGTCGTCCGTCGACGGGCCGCCTCCCCGCCCCGAATTGGAGTTCTACAACGGCCTGGGGGGCTTCGTCGACGACGGGCGCGAATACGCCATGGTCTTCGGGGAGGGGCAATGGACGCCGGCGCCCTGGATCAACGTCGTCGCCAACCCCACCTTCGGCTTCCAGGTCTCCGAATCCGGCGCCGGGTTCCCCTGGTCGCTCAACAGCCGGGAGAACCAGCTGACCGCGTGGTCCAACGATCCGGTCAGCGACCCGCCGGGCGAGACGATCTATGTCCGGGATGAAGAGACCGGCGCGCTGTGGGGGCCGACCATGCTCCCCATCCGGGAGGACGCGTGGCCCTATGTCGCCCGGCATGGCCAGGGCTACAGCCGCTTCGAGCACACGTCCCACGGGATCTCCCTGCATCTCCTCCAGTTCGTGCCCCTGGCCGACCCGGTCAAGATCTCCCGGCTGACGCTCGAGAACCGGTCCGGCAGGTCCCGGCGTCTCTCGGTGACGGCGTACGTCGAGTGGGTGCTGGGCGTTTCGCGAAGCGCCGCGGCGCCGGTCATCGTCACCGAGGTCGATCGGGACACGCTGGCGCTGTTCGCGCGCAACGCCGGAAACCTGGACTTCGGCGGTCGCGTCGCGTTCGCCGACCTCGGGGGTCGTCAGACCGCGTGGACCGGCGATCGGACCGAGGTCCTGGGTCGCCACGGGACGCTCGATCATCCCGCGCTGCTGGAACGAGGGAACCGCCCGTCCGGTCGGGTCGGCGCCGGTCTCGACCCGTGCGCTGCGCTTCAAACCGTCATCGAGCTGCCGCCCGGCGAGCGTGAGGACGTCGTGTTCTTCCTCGGCCAGGCCGCGACCGCCGACGACGCGCGCGCGCTGCTCACTCGCTATCGCGCGGCCGACCTCGATGTCACGTTGCAGGCCGTCAGAACTCGGTGGGACGACATCGTCGGCGCCATCCAGGTCCGGACGCCGGACCGCTCCCTGGACATCATGCTGAACCGGTGGCTCCTTTACCAGACGCTCGCCTGCCGGGTCTGGGCCCGGTCGGCCTTCTACCAGGCCGGTGGCGCGTACGGCTTTCGCGACCAGCTCCAGGACGTGATGGCCTTGACCGTCGCCCACCGGGACGTCGCGCGCGAGCACCTCCTCCGGGCCGCCGGCCGCCAGTTCGTGGAGGGCGACGTCCAGCACTGGTGGCATCCCCCCGCCGGCCGGGGGGTGCGCACCCGGATCTCCGACGACCCGGTCTGGCTGCCCTACGCCGTCACCCACTACGTCGAGGCCACGGGCGACGCGACCGTGCTGGACGACGTCGTTCCCTTCCTCGAGGGGCCGCCCCTGGCGACGGGCCAGGCCGACGCGTACTTCGAGCCCGGCGTCTCCGCCGAGCGCAGCACGGTGTTCGAGCACTGCGCTCGCGCGCTCGACCGGAGCCTGGCGGTCGGTGGGCACGGTCTTCCCCTGATCGGCACGGGAGACTGGAACGACGGCATGAACCACGTCGGGCCCGAAGGGCGTGGAGAGAGCGTGTGGCTCGGCTGGTTCCTGCATACGACCCTCTGGGAATTCGCGCGGTGGGCCGAGGCCCGCGGCGAACACGCGCGCGCCGACCGGTGGCGCGCTCATGTGCGCGCTCTCAAGGCCGCCCTCGAACGAGAGGCGTGGGACGGAGACTGGTACCGCCGCGCCTTCTTCGACGACGGAAGCCCGCTCGGCTCCACCGTCAACGCGGAATGTCGCATCGATTCGATCGCGCAGTCGTGGGGAGTGCTCTCGGGCGCCGCCGAGCCCCAGCGCGCGGCGCGCGCGATGGCCGCCGTCGAGGAGTATCTGGTCCGGCGCGGCCAGGAGCTGGTCCTCCTGTTCACCCCGCCGTTCGACCGCTCGCCGCTCGAGCCCGGCTACATCAAAGGCTACCCCCCGGGCGTCCGCGAGAACGGCGGCCAGTACACCCACGCCGCGATCTGGTCGGTGATGGCGTTCGCGGCCCTCGGTGACGGCGACCGAGCGAACGAGCTCTTCTCGATCCTGAATCCGATCAACCGCGCGAGCACCCGGGCCGGCGTCCATCGGTACAAGGTCGAGCCCTATGTCGCGGCCGCCGACGTCTATGCCGAGTCCCCGCACGTCGGCCGCGGAGGGTGGACGTGGTACACGGGCTCGGCCGGCTGGATGTACCGGGCCGGGATCGAGTGGCTTCTCGGGTTCCGGCTGCGCGGCGCGGTCCTTCACCTCGATCCCTGCATCCCGCGGGCGTGGCGCCGCTTCGAGATCACGTTCCACTACCACGCGTCGCGCTATGAGATCACGGTCGAGAACCCCCACGGGGTGACCCGCGGCATTTCCGGAGTCGAGGTCGACGGCGCGCCTCTGGCGTCGGGCCGCGCGGGCCTCCCGCTCACCGATGACGGCGCCACCCACCGCGTCCGGGTGGTCCTCGGGTGAAGGGTGCCGGCTCGAACGGCACACTCGCCTCTCGTTCAGCCTCGCCCGCCAGCCGCCCGCGCCCGGTAAGGGAGGGGGGCCCGCCAGTTGCGGCCCGTCGATTGCTTGTCATACTGTACTATTTTAGTGGTACACTAATGGCTGCTGGACCCTCCGAGAACCGCCCACCCACAGCCCGAAGAGGGGAGGCCCCCATGGCCCAGGCAACGAAGACCAAGGTCCGCCCACTCCACGACCGCGTTCTCGTCAAGCGCCTCGAAGAACAGGACGAGAAGCACGGGAGCATTATCATTCCCGATACCGCCAAGGAGAAGCCCCAGGAGGGAAAGGTCATCGCCGTCGGTACCGGCAAGGTGACCGACGACGGGAAGAGACTGCCCCTCGCCGTCAAGGAGGGCGATCGGATCCTCTTCGGCAAGTACTCCGGTAGCGAGATTCAGGTAGACGGCCGGGAGTACCTCATCATGAAGGAGGAGGACGTTCTCGGCATCCTCGGCTCGTGAAACTCGCGGCTCAGCCGCGGCCACTCATTTGCGCACATCGGGAGAAATAGATCATGGCCAAGCAGATCCTGTTCCAAGAGGAAGCCCGCGCCGCGCTGTTGCGCGGCGTCAACATCATGTCACACGCCGTGAAGGCCACCCTGGGCCCGAAGGGCCGGAACGTGGTCATCGACAAGAAGTTCGGGAGCCCCACCATCACCAAGGACGGCGTCACCGTGGCCAAGGAGATCGAGCTGAAGGAGTCCTCCGAGAACATGGGGGCCCAGATGCTGAAGGAAGTGGCCTCCAAGACCTCGGACGTGGCCGGCGACGGGACCACGACCGCGACCCTCCTGGCCCAGGCCATCTTCCGCGAGGGGTTGAAGAACGTGACCGCCGGCGCCAATCCCATGGGCCTCAAGCGGGGCATCGAGCAGGCGGTGGAGAAGGTCGTCGACGAGCTCAAGAACATGACCAAGTCGACCAAGGACAAGAAGGAGATCGCCCAGGTCGCGACGATCGCGGCCAACAACGACAAGACGATCGGCAACCTGATCGCCGAGGCCATGGAGAAGGTCGGCAAGGACGGCGTCATCACGGTGGAAGAGGCCAAGGCGATGGAGACCACCCTCGAGGTCGTCGAGGGGATGCAGTTCG
>DASYQW010000193.1 GCA_036005065.1 Candidatus Methylomirabilota bacterium
CCGGATCGCCGGCGAGAGGTTCGGACTCCTGGCGGGACTCTACGTCGCCCTCCCGCCGATCTTCCTCAGCTACGTCCAGCTCTCGTCTCACGGGGAGAACGTCGCCCTCACGTTCGGGACCGTCGTCCTCGCGGCCGGGACAGCCCTGCTGGACGGCCGCACGACGTCGCGGGCCCGGGCGGTGGCGTGGGCGATCCTCGGGCTGGCGGGCGGTCTCGGCTGGTGGGGCACCCAGATGATGGGGATGTTCCTGGTGGCCGCGGCGCTCGCCCTCGTGGTGGCCCGTCCGCGGGTGCTGCGCGAGCCGGGCCCGTATGTCGCCCTCGGGCTGTTCGCCCTCGCCGGGCTGCCGTTCTGGGTCTGGAACGTCCAGCACGAGTGGTCGACGTTCTGGCATCTCCTGACGTGGGGCGACAATGGGTCCCCCGAGCTCTCGACGCGCATCGGCAACGTGGCGGGCGCCCTGGTCGCGACGCTGCGCGACTACTACTGGGACGGGCACGCCGTGAAGCTGCCGGCCCCGGTGTCGCGCGTGGGGGCTGCGGTGGTCGTGCTGGTCTACCTGCCGGCCGTGCTGCTCGCCGCCGGCCACGTCGGGACCTGGGCGTGGCGCCTCTGGCGGCGCCAGCGTCCGTGGCAGGAGCCCCTCGACCTGGTCGTCCTCGCCTTCTGGCTGACGGTGGCCGCGCACCTGGCGACCTGGTTCGGGACCTCCGGCGTGCTGCGTTACTCGATGACCTTCTACGCGACGCTGCCCGTGCTCTGCGCCGTCCTGCTCGCCCGGGTCGCCCGGCTGGGGCGGCTCGGGGGCGCGGTGGCCGTCGCGCTCGCGCTCCTGCTGCTCGGCTACGACGCCCTCACCCACGTCTACTTCGTCAGGGACGCGGAAGGGATGCCGCGCCGTCCGGTGGACGCCGCCATCGCCCGGCTCGAGGCCCTGGGGATCCGCGCCTGCTACGCCGACAGCCGGATCGCGCAGGTCATCGCGTTCGAGTCTCGGGAGCGCGTGGTCTGCGCCGACTACGAGGGCTACCGGAACTTTGCCTTCCTGCAGGCCGTCGACGCGGTGGAGGATCCCGGCGCGGTCGCCATCGTGACCCACCGCGTGCTCCGCGGGCCCGAGCCCGACGCGATGGCGCAGTCGCTCCGGCTCCTGGGCGCGGAGGTCGAGCGGGAGGAGGTCGGCGAGTACGTCATCTTCCACCACGCCCGGCCTCCGGACCCGCGCATCCGGCCGATCCCGCCCACCCGGTGGTCGGCCCGAACGTCCTGGGAGGCCGACGCGGCTCGTTTCGCGTTCGACCGACAGATCTGGACCCGGTGGACCGCCCGGAAGGCGGGACCCGAGTGGTTCGAGCTGGACCTCGGGGCGGTTCACCGGCTGGCCCAGGTCACGCTGGCGACCGGCCCCTTCCCGGGGGACGCCCCGGTCGGACTGCGGGTCGAGACCTCGCCGGACGGCCGCGTGTGGGACATCGCGGGGGAAGCCCCCGACCTGGTGTCGGGCCTGCACTGGTGGAAGGGGCACCCGCGCGTGGACGGGGGTGGCCGCGTGATCGTCCGGATGGTGCCGCGCCCGGCCCGCTACGTCCGCTTCACGCAGACAGGGCGGGATCGCCCCGGGGTTCTCTGGAGCCTCTCGGAGCTCTTCGCCTATGAGATCGCCGATGCGGCCTGGGAGCCGCCGCCGGCGGCCCGGGCGGCCTACCGGGAGGCGCAGGCCGAGGTCGCCCGCTGGATGGACGACCCGGGCGGCCCGCACCCGAAGCGGGCGCCCGTCACCTACGAGCATCGCCGGGCCCAGGTCCGCTGGGCGGCCGCCTTCGCCGCGGCCGATCGCGCCCTCGCCCAGGTGCCCGAGTGGGAGGACGCCTACCATCTCTACGCGAGGATCCTCGACCTCTCCGGGTGGTCGGGCGTTCCCGAGGTCGCGCTGGCGCAGGCGCGAGCCGACGGGGCCTGGCCCGAGGTGCTTCGCTGGGTCGACCTGGCCGGCGTCTACACCCCCGGCTTCTGGCGCTCGGGGTGGGGGGAGGCGCGCGTGGAGGCGCTGGCGAGGCTCGGGCGTGACGCCGAGACCGAGGCCGCCCGGGCGGCCGCGTCGCGCGCCGAGGCTGATCGGCGGCCCGCCCGGCCGATCCAGGTCCGCTTCGGCAGCGTGCTGGAGTTCACCGGCGCCGACTTTCCCGCTGCGGTCCATCCCGGCGAGCGGGTCGTCGTGCGCTACTCCTGGCGCGTGCTCGACCGCATGCGCGGAGACTACACGGCGTTCGTCCACCTTCATGGCCCGGGCCGGCGGTTCGGCCACGATCACCGGATGGGCGCGGATTATGGCACGTCGCGATGGGCGGCCGGCGAGCGCACGCAGGAGACCCTCACGCTCCGCATCCCGCCCGACGCGCCGCCCGGGCCCTACTCCGTCACCGTCGGCGTGTGGCTCGCCTGGTCGGGGAAGAAGCTGCGGGTGACCGAGGCGGACGTGCCCTACAAGCGGTACGAGGCCAGCGTGGCGACGCTGAGGGTCGTTCCGTCCCGATGACCCGGGGGTGGCGCGGAGCCCTGACCCTTTCCGCGGCCTTTTACGCGGGCTTCGCGGCGGGCGTCGCCATGGCGACCTGGCCGCTCGTCCTCGGCCTGGCGACCCTGTGGCCGCCCCACCACGACGCACGCGTCTTCACCTGGGTCATGGCGTCGCAGGGCCGGCGGCTTCTCACGGACCCTCTCGCCCTCTTCCACGGCAACGCCTTCTACCCGAACGGGGAAAGCCTCGCCTACACCGAGGTTCTGCTTCCCCCGACGCTCCTCGGGCTTCCGGGATTCCTGTGGGGCAACCCCGTCCTCACCTACAATCTCCTCGTCCTCGCCCTGTGGCCGTTGAACGGCGTGGCCATGGCCTGGGTGGCCTATGCGCTCACGGGCTCGCGCTCCGCCGGGTGGCTGGCCGGGGCGGTGTTCTGCCTTTCCCCGTACTTCACCGAGTACTATCTCGAGTTCCAGATGCTCCTCGCCGCCGCCCTGCCCATCGCGCTCTTCGCCTGGGTGCGCTGGCTGGAGACCCAGGAGTCCCGCTGGCTCCTGCTCGCGCTGGGGGCGCTCCTGGTCCAGGGCCTCACGACCTGGTACTACGCGATCATCCTGGGGCTCGCCCTCGCCGCGCTCGCGGGCGGCTTCCTCTGTCTCCGCTGGCACGGCTGGCAGTGGCGGCGCGTCCTCCCGGCGCTGGCCCTCGGGGGGCTCGCGACCGGCGCCATCCTCCTGCCGTTCGCGCTCCCCTATCTCGCCATTCACCGGGAATTCGGCTTCGAGCGAGGCCTGACCGAAACGGCGGAGCACTACGCCGACCTCGCGACCTTCGTCGAGCCCGGCCGGCGGAGCCTCTTCTACCATTACGTGCTGACGGGTCACGTCGCGGAGACGTCGGCCTTCGCGGGGTTCACCGTGCTGGCCCTCGCGATCGGGAGCCTCGTCTGGGCAGGTCGGGATCACCGCCCGGGTGGCCGCGCCGCCTGGCTGGGCCGCGCTCTCCTGGTGATCCTCGGGCTGACGATCGTCGCCTTCGGCTGGGCCGTCGCGCTCCATCCGGGCGGGGGCCGCCCGGGATCGCTGCGGGTCGCCGTGCTCCTGGACGTCATCGTGGTCCTGGCCTTTGCATTGCTCGCGCTCCGGGGATGGGCGATGCGCGGCGCGCCGCGCGCGCTCACGCGTGGCGACTGGACACGCCTCCTCCTCGCCTTCACGGTCGTCTTCGCGATTCTGGCGCTCGGGCCGGTCGTCCACTTCGGCCGCCGGCCGCTCGGCCCCGGGCCGTACGTCGCGTTCTACGACGTCCTGCTGCCATTGCGCGCCATCCGGGTCACGGCCCGCTTCGCCGTCATCTACGTGGCCGGCGTGGCGCTCCTGGCCGCGCTCGGTCTCGCCGCGGTAGAGGAGCGCCTGCGCGCCCGTCCGGGATGGCGGCGGCTCGCCGTGGCCGCGGTGTTCGTGGCCGTGGCCGCGGAATACGCCGTCGCCCCCGCCGCCTATCTACACGAGACCGTCGCGCCCCGGCCCGTCGACGCGCTGCTTCGCGCCGACCCCGAGGACGTGGCGGTGCTCGAGTGGCCGCTCAACGTGCGGATGGCCGATGCCGACGCCATGGTCCGCTCGCTGTGGCACCGGAAGCTCCTGGTCAACGGGCTGTCGGGCTTCATGCCGCCCGACGTCCGGGATCTGTCGACGCTGCTCTCGACGCCCGGATCGCCGTTCCCGCTCCCGGAAGCGCAAGCGGCCCTCCGGCGCATCTACCCGCTCCGATACCTCGTCGTCCGGCTGGGGGACGACAATCTTCCGCCGATCGGACGGCCGTCCTGGCTGGCCCTCCGGCAGATTCAGCCGCCGCTCCTCAGATTCCGTGGGACCTTCGGGAGTGAGGACCTGTACGAGATCGTCCCGCTTCCGGAGCAGGCCGTGACGCTGGAGCGCCGGGTCTCGTACGATGTCCTCCGGCGCCATTCCCGGCTGGAGCTCGCCCTCCGGCCGCGGGCCACGGGGCCGGACCTCGAGCAGTGGACCACCGTGTCGCTCGACGGGCGGCCGGTCGAGCGCCTGCCGCTCGACCACGGGACCCGCGCCACCCTGAGCCTCGGGCGGGCCTCCTCGCTCGCCGTGCCCAACGTCATCACCCTCGAGTACGGATACCGGCGCCCCCTGGCCGCGCTCGATGACGTGCGCTACCGGATCGGGACGACCGGGGTGACCGCGCCGGGCGACATCCGCGTCCTGAGCGCCGGGCAGCCGGACGTCGCCTCCGGAGCCCACGAAGAAGCCGGCTCTGTGCAGCTCAACGGGGTGGAGCTCGCGCCGCGGAGCCGGGGGTACAACATGGTCGCGCTCGACACCGAGGGCCGCGTGGTGGCGGCGGCCGCCTTCGACACCTTCTTTCGGCTCGAGGCGCCCGGACAGCTGGCCTCGTGGATCGCCGCGCTCCCGGCGGGCGTCATCGTGGCGGGCGCCGTCCGGGACGAGGCATCGGGCCGGCTCACGGAGGAGGCCGTGGCGGCGCTCCGGGCGCTCGGGGTCACCGGAGACCTCCGCGGCCGCTTCCGGGAGGCTCACGGATTCGTCGGCGTGAAAGGCGCCGCACCGGGGACGGCCTTCGAGGCACTCGGCCCGGCGCCGGTGGAGCTCCGGGTCGGCCGGGTCGAGCTGGTGACAGGCCGGCCAGAGACCCGGCTCGGCTTCGAGCTGACCGAGTTCGCGCTGAGGTGACGCCTCAGCGCGGGGCCACGGCCAGCCGGTCGAAGAAGACGCCCGCGTCGCCCAGGTAGCCGACGGGGAACTCCAGCACCATCGGGACCGGCAACACGAAGTCCAGGCCGACCTCGCGGTACCGGCCGGGGCGCAGCTCGGTGCCGTCTACCGTCCGCGCCGCCAGCAGTCGCCCCTGCGGCTCGGTCACGGCGAGCCGGAGGAGCGGCCCGCGGGTCTCGCGGTCCGCCCGCGCGAAGAGGGTCACGCGGTAGCGCCCGGCGGGATACAGCCGGGCGGGCCCGCTCACGAGGTCGGTCCGGAAGCTCTCGACCGGGTCGGCGTAACCGGCCCAGCCGCCCGAGGCCGCCGGGTCCGCCCGCTCGCCGAGCCTGTGGGGGAGGTCCTCGACCTCGAACCCCCACTCGGGCTGCGGGCGGGCTGCGAAGGCCACCGACACCCAGTCGGCGGCCGCCTCGCCCCGGCCGTTCCAGCGGACGCGGTACTCGACGGGCTGGGCGCGGTCCAGCTCGAACGGGAGCTCCACCTCGTCCCAGGTGGCCCGCGGCTCGACGGGCCGCTCGGCCAGCACCCGTCGGCCCTGATCCACGGTGACCTCGAGCGTGAGCCCGCTGCCGCGCACCCGGAACACGGCCTGGTAGGCGGCCGCGGGCAAGAGGCGGTAGGGGCCGAAGGTCAGGAAGCCGGGGCGATCGATGCCGGGGCGGCCGGCCACGAACCGCCCGCCGGACACCGCCGGGTCGTCGACCACGGCGCCGGTCTCACGCGGCAGAGCTTCGGCTTCGAAGAAGAGGCCGACGGGCGAGGTGACGCGAGGCCGGTCCACCGGAGCCCGATCGGTGACGCGGAAGAGCCACAGGGGGTCCGCGGCGCTTTCCAGCACGAGTCCCGGCGTGGCGCGGAGGTGCGCGAGCGTGTACCCCGTCGGGAAGGGACTGACCTGCGGCGGGAAGAGCGCGCGGTCGAGGACCACGTGCGTCACGCCCAGCCGGCGGAGGAGCGCGTGCTCCGGGAGCCCGAGGTCGCCGACGTTCAGGCCCTGGAGCGGCGCGAACACGTCAGCCACGTACCGGCGCGGCACCATCGGGGAATAGCCGTTCAGCATCGGCACCCGCGTGCGGGTCACCGTGTAGAGGTAGATGGACGACCACGCGCTGTCCCCGGGCCAGAGCGGCAGGTACAGGACCCGCCGCGCCTCCGCGCGGATCGCCGCGTGGACGGCGCTGTCCGGGATCCGGGTGAGCACGATGGGGTGCCAGGGCGCCGTGCCGGCGATGGTGGCGACGAGGAGGGCTGGCGCCGCGTACCGGCGGACCGGCGGCGAGAGGCGGGCGGTCAGCGCGCCGACACCCCAGCCGGCCAGCACCGCGGCGCCCAGGCTCGCCAGCAGGCGGAACTTCTCCGGGTTGCGGATCAGCGTGAAGAGCGGGACCCAGCGATGGAGGGCCTGGTAGAGCGGCAGGCCCGGCAGGGTCGGGCCGACGCCGAGGACGAGGCCGGCGATCAGCAGCGCTCCGTAGAAGAGACGAAGGGCCCGCGCATCGCGCGCCCCCGCGACGAGGCCCAGGAGGGCGAGGCCGATCAGCACCGCGCCCCCGTACGTCGCGGGCACCAGGAGCGCCGCCGGCCCCGGCGAGTGGAGGCGGACTTCCCCGAGGCTCCGGCCGGCCTCGGCGATCGAGCCCAGGAGGAACGTCTGCCGGAGCATCCAGAGCCAGGCTGCGCCCGCGGCGGCGGGCAGCGCGAACGCGACCAGGGGTCCCGGGGGGACGGCGGGGCGTCCGGCCGTCGCCCACCGCAGCGCGACGTAAGCCGGGACGAGGGCGGCCACCAGGTACGTATAGTGCGGCTCGAGGGTCGCGAGCGCGAAGACGGCGGCCCCGGCCGTCGCGCCGCCCGCCAGCGACCCGCGGAGGAGCGCGCGGTCGAGCCCCCACAGCACGAGGGGCGGGAGCGCGGCCGCGAAGCCCGCCGGCTGGCCGCCGAAGAGCGGCTCGAGGCGCGCGGGAACGAGGGCGTAGGCCAGCCCCGCCGCCACCGCGGCGAGCCCATGGCCCGTGTAGCGACGAACCAGGATGTAGGCGCTGAGCCCCGCCAGGGGAAACGAGAGGAGGACGAGGAGGTTGTAGGCGCCGTGCGGACCGAGCGGGCTCAGGAGGGCGAAGGGGACGGCCAGCGGAAGGAAGCTCTGGGGCAGGTTCCAGCGCGGCCCGTCGGTCCGGAACTGGTAAGGGTCCCAGAAGAGCGGCGTCGTCCCGAGGAGCCCGTCGCGGAAGAGCCAGAGCTCGTAGTAGAGCTGCAGCGAGTCGCCCGGCGCCCGGGTGAGGACGGCCCGCTCGCCCGGCGCGTGCGGGATGACGGGGAGCGCGTCTGCCCAGTGGACGGCGAGCGGCCGGGAGACCACGAGCCCGATCGCGAGCAGCAGGATCGCGAGGACGAGGGCCGCCCCGAGCCCCGTGCGCCGCCTCACGGGGGGAGTGGCCCCTCGATCCGAAGGCGATCGAACCAGACCCCCGTGCCGCCGCGGTAGAGGCATGGAAACTCCAGGACCGCCGCCCGCGGGAGCGTGAAGGGGACCGCCAGCTCGACGTATCGTCCGGCGTCGCCGACCTCGGCGCCCAGGAGCTCACGGCCACCGACGATGGAACCGAGCGAGGCCGCCTGGGCGCCACACCACGCGAAGGGCGCGGCGCCGACTCGGTCGAGCTTGACGCGCACCCAGAGCCGATACCGCCCCGCCGGGTAGCCCCGGAGCGGCCCGCTCCAGAGACGGTCGCGCGGGGTCCGCCGCGGGTCGGCGTAGCCGGCCACGCCCTCGCTCGACTCCGGATCGTGCCGCTCCAGCAACTCGTGGCCGAGGGCCTGGACCTCGAAGACGGGCGCGGGGTCGGGTAGATCGGCGAAGGCCCCCGCCACCGAGTCCACGGCGAGCCAGCCAGCGCCTGCCCACTTGACGCGGTATTCCACGCTGGCCGGCTCATCGAGCCGGAACGGGACCGGGACGTCCTCGAAGGTATCTGCCGGATGCACGGTCCGCGTCCCCAGCACCCGCTGGCCGCTTGCCGCGGTCACCTGGAGCTCCGCCGCGCTGCCGTGGCCGCGAAGGCGGAAGACTGCCCGGAACGGGCCCACCGGCAGCATGCGGTAGGGACCGAAGATGACGAATCCCGGGCGATCCCGTCCGGCCCGGGCCAGCACCACGCGGCCGTTGGACGCCTCGGGGTCGATCGTGATGACCCCCGTCTCGCGCGGAAGGGACTCGGCCTCCCAGAAGAGACCCAGCGGGCTGCGGGGAGCGGCGGCGGCGCCGTTCCCCGGCCGCTCGCGGACGCGGAACACCCAGAGCGGGTCACCGTCGGCCGCCGGCGCCAGGAGCTCCAGGAAGCGCGACGTCCGGAGATTCGCGAGCGTGAAGGCGGGCCCGAAGGCGCTCACCTTCATCGGAAAGGCGTCGCGGTCGAAGATGATCTGTCGCACGTGAAGCCGCCGGAGGGTCGCGTACTCGGACTCGCCGACCACGCCGATGTTGAGCGCCTCGAGCGCCCGGTAGACGTCGGTCACGTAGCTGCGCTCGATCCAGGCCGAGTAGCCGTTGAGCATCGGCACCCGCGTGAGCGTGGTCGTGTAGAGATAGATCGCCGAGAAGGAGCTGTCCCCGGGCCAGAGCGGAAGGTAGAGGGCCCGCGCGCCGCCGGTGCGGATCGTCTCGTAGGCGGACCCTGCCGTCGGCAAGAGACTCAGCCCGGCCGGGCGCCACGGGTGGTACTCGGCGGCGATGCCGAGCGCCAGCGCGGCGGCGAGGGCCGTCCGCCCCCACGATCGAGCCGCCTGGCGGCCGAGCGCCTCGACGGCGACCGCGGCCAGGATCGCGAGGGCCAGACTCGCGACCACCTGGAACTTGGCCGGCTGCCGGACGAAGTTCCAGAAGGGCACGAGGTGAAAGGCCGCCTCGAAGAGCGGCACGACCGTGAGCCGCGGGCCCAACGAGAGGGCCCCGCTCAGGACGGCGACAGGCACGAAGGCCCAGAGGATTCGGCGGCGCGGTTCGGGCGGCGTCCGGGCCAGGGCGACCGCCCCGACCAGCGCCAGGGCGACGGGGAGCGCGCCGGGATAGATCGCGCGGTTGGCGGTCGGGTTCACGCGCGTGAAGAGGTCGGCGGTCACCGGCGAAAACAGGAGCACCTCGTGGAGCGAGCGGCCGGCACCCGCCACCGAGCGGGTGAGGAGCGCGCCCCGCAGCGCGAGCAGAAAGCCCGCGCCGGCTCCGGCCCCGGCGCCCGCGACGAGGAGCGGGAGGATCGGCACCCGCCAGAGCGCCCCCGCTCGGAGGAGCCAGCCCGCGTGGATCACGATCGGGAGCGCGAGGGCGACGAGCGCCAGCTTCGCGCCTCTCCCCGCGCCCAGCCCGGCCCCGGCGGTGGCGAGCCAGGGGAGAAGGGCGTGGAGGCTTCGCCGGGCAGCCAGGCGCCCGTCGGGCGCCACGCCGCTGGCGCGGAGCCAGCCCGCCGCGCACTGCCAGACGGTCAGGGCGCCGAGCGCGACGACGAGGCCGATGGCGAGCCGGGCGCCGGCCGGCGGGTCCCACCCCTGTAGGCGCAACAGGGCGAGCGCACCCCACGCGGGCGCCGCCGCGATCGCGAGAGCGAGCACCCAGTGTCCGGGGCCGACCCCCAGGGCATCCCGCGCGAAGCCGGCGAGCCCCACCCGGGCCAGGAGGTAGAGCGGGAGGCCCAGCGCCGCGAAGTAAAAGAAGTGGGGCTCGACGATCGCCAGCGACAGGAGCGCGATCGCGCAGGAGACGCCGCCGGCGACGGAGCCGGCCAGGGCGCCTTCCAGCCCCCACAGCGCGAGCGGGACCAGGAAGTAGGCCAGCCCGGCCGGATGCCCGCCGAGGAGCGCGCCCAGGCGATAGGGCGCGCACGCGAAGACCGCGCCCGCCACCAGCGCCCCCCAGCGGCCGATGCCGTACCGGTGCGCCAGGAGCGCGGCGGCGAGGCCCGCCAGCGGAAACGACAGGAGGACGAGCAGGTTGTAGGCGAGGCGCGGCCCGGGGACCGAGAGTGGAAGGTAGAGGAGGGCCAGCGGCAGGAACGTGTTGGGCAGGTTGAGGCGGGGCCCGTCGGTCGCGAACTGGTACGGGTCGCGGAGCGGCGAGGCGCCCGCGCCCACCCGGTCCCGAACGAGCCAGAGGTAGTAATAGAACTGGAGATAGTCGCCCTGGATCCGCCAGGCGGTCTCGCGCCCCTCCGAGGGGACCGCGGCGAACGGGAGGGCGTCTCCGAGGTGGGCGACCAGCGGGAGCGTGTAGAGGGCGGCGAGGACCAGAAACGCCAGGGCGACGCCGAGCGTCGCGGGGCGTCCGAAGCGCTCGAGGTTACCGGGCGAGCCGGCCGGCGAGCCCAATGTCCCGATAGACCTCGAGGAGGCGCCCCCCCAGCACCGGCCAGCCGAACTCGGCGACGGCCCGTTCCCGCGCAGCCTGGCCGCGGAGCTTGCGCTCGCCGGCGTCCTGGAGAAGTCCGCCACAGGCGTCGGCGAGCGCGGAGACGTCGCCGAGGGGCACGAGGACGCCGGTCTCCCCCAGAATCTCCCGCGCGACCGGTCCATCGTAGGCGATCGTCGGCAAGCCACACGCCATGTAGTTGAGCAGCTTGCCGTTGGCCTCGGTGGTGGAGCGCTTCGGGCTCACCGCGACCTCGCCGAGAGCGAGGTAGCGCGGAGCCTCGTGGTAGGCGATGCCCCCGGTGACCGTGACGGAGCCCTCGATCCCCTGCCGGGCCGCCTCCCGGCGGTAGCGGTCTTCGTTCGGGTAGCCCATCAGGAGGAGGTGCGCGTCCGGGACCGCTCGGACGACCGCCGGCCAGGCGGCGAGGAGGTCGTCGACGCCCTGGTAGGGCGTGAGGACCCCGAGGTAGACGACGACCCGCTTCCCGTCGATTCCGAGCCGGTGCCGGAGGGCGTCGGCCGGGATCCCCGGCCGGAACACTTCCGGGTCGACGCCATCCGGCAGCGGCACGATGCGGCGGGCCGGGACGCCCCACCGTTCGGCGAGCTCGCGGGCGAGCCACGTCGAGGACGCGAGGATCCGGGTCGGCCCGCGGAGGATCGCCCGCTCCAGGCGCCGGACGACGGCGGGAAGCGGACCCCGGGCCGGCAGGGTGCCGTGGTCCACGAGCTCCCCGGTCAGGCTGCCCTGGAGGTCGGCGACCGCTGGACGTCCGATGAGGCGGCCCAAGAGGGACGCCAGCGCGGCGCCCTCGTGGAGGTGGCCGTGGAGGACGTCGGGCCGGAAGCGCCGGGCGGCGCGGGCGGCGGTCAGGAACAGGATGACGTCGAGGTAAGGCTTGTGGATCGAGAAGCCGACCGGGAGCCGGCGCACCCAGCCGAGGCGCGGCGTTCGGGTCGTCGGGACGTCGGGGACGTCCCGGCCGACGTGGTACGTCGCGACGAGGACGTCGACGCCGCGGGCGCGGAGCGTCCGGGTCTCCTCGAAGATCCGGACGTGGCACCCGCGATCGCCGAAGAACGGCGTGGGCGCCAGCATCAGGACGCGCATCATCTTCGGAGGGAGGCTGCCAGCGAGCGAGTCATCGCGGGGGGAGGCAGGCCCGATCCGGTCGCTGAAGAGCGACCGGCCCGGCTTTGCCGGGAGGGCCGTCGGAGGGGGGCTCAGCCCCCCTCCGATTCAGACGCGGACCAGCCTCCGGAGCCACCCGTACGACATCACGTGGTCGGAGATGAACGCCTTGAGGTAATCGGTCGGCACCCCCATCACCTGGTGTCGCCAGATCCGATCACACGAATAGCAGGGGAGATCCTTGGGCACGTCGCCGCGCGCCATCTGGTCGCGGAGCTGGACGAGCCGCGTGTCGTTCCAGATCTCCCGCAGGGGCTTGTCCCGGAGGTCCCCCATGCCGAGCTTTCCGAAGAAATCCTGGGGGCAGGCGGTCACCGTTCCGTCCCAGTAGATCGTCGAGGAGTACCAGAGGAAGGTGCACGGCGTGAACCGGCGGCCGTCGGACAGGAGCGCATCGCGGGAGAGCTCCGGCATGAACACGTCGCCGGCCCAGTTGTGCGGGGTGCGGAGCACGACCCGGTCGAGCGGGAGCCCCGCGAAGTTCGCCAGAAACTGGCGGCGCAGCCGCTTGAGCTCGGCCTTGGGCGGAGCGCCGATCTCCATCACCTGGAGCACCGTGAAGGGCCGCTTCGATCGGAGATCGCGCTTCAGCTCGAGGAACCGCTTGAGGTGGTCGAGCGCCCACTCGAACTTCGCGCCCACGCGATTCTTCTCGTACATCCCCTTCTCGTATCCGTCGAAGGAGCACGACATGAAGTCGAGGCCGGCCTCGATGAGCGCCCGCGCCTTCTTTTCGTTGAGGAGCGTGATGTTCGTGTGGATGCGGGTGTAGAGGCCCCGCTCCCGCGCGTAGGCGACCATCTCGGGGAGCCCGGGGTGCATCGTCGGCTCGCCCCGATGAAAGAGGTTCACGTCGTAGGCATGGTCCGCGACCTGATCGATGATCCGCTTGTAGAGGGCGAGGTCCATGAAGCCGTGGTCTTTCTTCTCGATGTCCCTGTTGGGACAGTAGCCGCAGCGGAGGTTACAGTGGCTGGTGGACTCGATCCAGAGCCGCACGGGGAGCTGAGGAACTCGGCTCCGTCCGGTCTTGTAGGCCCAGTAGATCCGGGCCAGGCGGGCAAAATGCCGGAATTGGCGACGATCCACCCGTTGATTATAGCAGACGGCGCCGTCGGACCCACGCGCCTCGCTTCGCGCGGAGTCCGAGCCCGCGAAAATGGTTCCGACACCCCCTCCGAAACCTCAGAGGTGGCCCTTGGCCCGGAGATAGGCCGCCAGCGCCTCCGGCCACGGCCGCAGCGGGGCGAGGCCGAGAGCCGTGGCGCGCGTGTTCAGGAGCACCGAGTTCGAGGGACGGCGCGCCGGCGCGCCGAAGGCCTCGCTGCTGGTCGGGGCCAGCGCCGGCCGCAGCCCGCACAGCTCGAAGGTCCGGCCGGCGAACTCGAGCCAGGAGCAGGCGCCCTCGTTGGTGAGGTGGTAGATGCCGCCGGGCGGGTCGACCGCGAGCAGGCGGGCCACGCCCTCGGCGAGGTCGGCCGTGTAGGTCGGCGTGAGCACCTGATCGTCGACGACGCGGATGGGCTTTCCCTCGCGGGCGAGCCGCAGCATGGTCTCGACGAAGTTCCCGCCCTTCCCGCTCGAGCCCGCCACGCCGTAGAGGCCCGAGCTGCGAATGACGAGATGCCGCGCGCCCGCGCCTCGCAAGAGGTGCTCGCCGGCCAGCTTGGAGACCCCGTACGCGTTGAGCGGGGCCGGCGGGGCGTCTTCGGCGAACGGGCCGGGGCCGCCCCCGCCGAAGACGTAGTCGGTGCTGAAGTGGACCAGACGGGCGCCCTGGCGCTCGCACACCCGGGCGAGATGGTGGACGGCGACCGCGTTGACGAGGAACGCCGGGCGCGGGTCCGCCTCGATGTCGTCGACGCGGTGAAAGGCGGCGGTGTTGATCACCACGGCCGGGGCGGCGGCGGCGATCGTGCGGGCCACGGCCGCCTGGTCCGTGACGTCGAGCTCGTGGCGCGTGAGGGCCACCAGGGCGGGACCCTCGAGGAGGGCGGCGAGATCGGTGCCGAGCTGGCCGCTCGCTCCCAGCAGGAGAATGGGCTTCATGCCACGCCGCCGCCCACTATATCAGACTGTACCGGAGTAACCCGGCGCCTACGACCGACTGTGCGCTGCATGGAGAAGCCCTCCCACCAAACTGGGGCGGGAGCGCATCGTGCCGCTCCCCCCCCAGACCCCCCCACCACGGGCTGTTCCAGGTTCATCCATCCGGCTGCGCTCCGCGCCGGGGAACTCCGAGCGGCGGCTTGGCCGCCGCGCCCACCCACCCATCCCGAGAGGTGGGGGAGGTTTGGGAGGGGGCCCCAAAGGGCGAAGCCCGTCCAAACAGAGGCCCCCTCCCATGAATATCACCCGCCGGCGGCCGCCGCGGGAAGGACCTCGACGGTTCCCAGCTCGATGCGATGGCCGGGAAGCGGCAGGATGCCAGCCCACCACCCCCGGAGCATGTGCCCGGAGCTCGGCTGCCGCACGCCGACCAGGATGCGGTGCCGTCCCGGCCGCGCGTCGTCGGGCACCACCAGCCGCCAGCGTCCAACGAGGTGCTGAGGGCCGGTGCCGAGTCCCGGGATCCAGCCGGGAAGCGCCCGCTCGCCCCCGAAGGCGCCGTGCGGACCCCGGACCTGCACGGAGGTCACGAGCGGCGCGCCGTCGGGCGAGAGCCGCCACCCACAGGCGAGCTCCAGCGTCTGACGCGGACGGACGCGGTCGGGCGGCGGATCGCACCCGGTCAGCTCGAGCCGGTGGCCGAATGCCGTGTGGACCCGCCCCCGCGGGTACGCGATCGCGTCCGCGTCGGCCTCCAGGCGGCGGGCTCGTTCCGTCTCGCCCAGCCGGGCGGCCATGATCGCCATCGCGCGGGCCAGCTCCGCGTGACTGACGTCGGGGGGGAGCGTTCGGATGAGCGCGTCGTAGGCCGCTCGGGCCTCGTCCGCGAGCCCCAGCCCGAGGAAGCGGGCAGCCCGCGCCGCCGGCGACGCCCGATCGAGGCCGAGGTCGGCGGCGAGCCGGAGGAATCCGATGTAGCCCTCTGGATCGTCGGGCTGGGCCTCCATGGCCACGCGATAGCGGAGGAGGGCGGCTTCACGCGCGCCGGCCGCCTCGAGGCGGCGGGCCATCTCGAGAGGCGACGGGGTCCCGGCGACCCGCCTCGGGTCACTGGCCGGCGCGAGCACGAACAGCTCGGTCACCGGCCAGCCCGGGGTGTCGCCGGCGCTCGTCAGCCGGAGATGCCGGGTCTCGATCGGCGCGAACCGGACCGTGAGCGCGGGGCCCGGCGCGGTCCGCGGCGCGCCGTTCCGCCACGTGACCGTGAAGCCGTGGGTGTCGAGCCGTGCGAAGGGAGGCCCGTCTCCGGCGGCGACCTCGAGGAACCCCGGGATACGCGTCGGGTCGTCTGTCAGGATCGTCACCCCGGCGACGCGCCGGGGCTGCCCGAGGTCGACCTCGACCCAGGCCGAGCGGGCCGGCCCCGGCGCGCTCGACCAGCCGGACGTGAGACGCCCGTCGACGAGGGCCCCGGGCTCGCCGGTTCCCGGGCTCGTCGTCACTCGCCACCCGGCACGCGGCACGGGCACCGCCTTCGCCGGCGGGACGAAATCCGACAGGACGAAGTAGGGTCCGAGCTGGACGCGCTGGGCCCGGATGCCGGAGGCCCGCAGCCAGTTCTCGAAGAGGGCGAGGTCACCGCGCCGGACGATGTACGCCGGCCGCGGAGACGCGTCCACGGCCCGCGTATACGGCGGGTACCGGTCGTTCACCGGGTCGGCCACGATGACCGCCTCAGCGGCGTCGAAGGTCAGCCGCGGCGCCAGCCAGTACTCGTAGGCGTACGCGTGGCGGAGCCCCTGGCTCTGGAGGAAGGCGAAGAGAGCCATGTCCTCCCCACGCCGTGTCCAGTACGTCTGCCAGCTCGACGGCCAGAGCACGGTGAGGTCCCCGAAGTAGCCGACCCCGACCGCGGCGACATACGCAGCGGCACCGGCGATCGCGGCGATGCGCGAGCGACGCCACACGAGCTGGCTCGCGCGGGCCAAGATGAGGGCCAGGATGGGCATGAGGGGCAGGAGATAGCGGGGGACCCAGGTGAAGCGGCCCACCCAGACGACCCCGACGGCGGTCGCGGCGGCGACCAGCAGCATGGCCTCGCCGGCCAGCGCGGGGTCCCGGCGGAGCCGCTGGATCCCGCGCCCGACCCGGACCGCAAGCAGCCCGAGCGCGGCGACGACGATGGCCGGGGCCGTGAAGGCGAGCGGCCCCGGGAGGTAGGGCGGCGTCCGGACCCACTCCCTGACGCCCAGCAGGACCGGGAGGCGGTTGGAGAAGATCGAGTCCAGCGCCTCCATCAACGACTCGTCGCGCTGGAACCGCAGCCCGGTGGCGAAGCTCCCCCAGCCGTGGCTCGCGTTATGGATCCAGAACGGGGCGCTCCCGAGAAAGAAGGCCCCCAATCCGAGCCAGGCCCCACGCCGGAGCACGAAGCCGGGATCCACCAGCAGCAGAGCGAATGCGGCGGGCACCACGGCGTCCACGATCTGGAAGCCGAAGTAGAGGCCGACGCCCCCGGCCAGGCCCATCGCCACCAGCGTGCGGCTCTTGGCGGCCTCGCTCAGCGGTCGGGCGAGCCACAGCGCGGCGCCGAGGAGGAGCACCTGGCCGACGAGCAGGTGCTCGATGTAGTAGGCCCGGGCCAGGACGTAGTGGGAGGCCACGTACGGCGAGACGATGGTGACGAAGAGGATGGCGAGGAGACCCGCCCCGTGGCCGAAGAGGACGGCGCCCGTCCGGTACACGGCGAGGGCCAGACCCACGGCGGCGAGCGAGGGGACCAGGTTGAGGGTCCACCGCGAGACCCCGAGCAGGAAGAAGGAGACCGCCGCGCCGTACGATTCGGGGATGCCGGCGTGCTCCTGACTCCAGAAGAAGACCGGGAACTCGCCGCGGAGGATGTGGAGTCCCATCAGGCCGGTGACCGCCTGGTCCGAGTCGAGCCGCGGGGCGGCGAGCTGGAGGCCGACCAGGAGGACGAAGAGCCCGACCAGGGCCCAGAAGCGCCAGTCGCGCGTCGCCGTCACCTAAGTCACGTCGGGGGGGTCTCGGAAGACCCCCCCGATGCCCCCCCGTCGTGGCGGCGGCGAAGCCGCCGCTCGGAGCACTCGTCGATCCACCACGCGCTCGGCGGTCGGCGCCAGATTATTCCGACACGCCCCCAAGCGGGTCGAGTGTCGGCACGACACTACCGGCCGGTGAGGCGGAGGCGCAGCACCGACGCCAGGTAGGTCCAGAAGTAGGCGAAGAAACGGGTCTTCGACTCCCCGCCCTTCCGGAAGCGGTAGACGGTCGGGATCTCGAGGACGCGGCCCCCGCGGCGCACGACCTGGTAGAGGAGCCGGATGGCGTAGTCCCCGTAGCCGTAGAAGACCGCGTCGAGGTCGAGGCTGGCGAGTGACGCCCGGCGGAACGCGAGGTACCCCGACAGGTTGTCGTGGATGCGAAGGCCCAGGACGACGCGGATCAGGATGTTGAAGGCATACGAGGCCCAGTACCGGAAGGCCGAGGTGAGCATGCCGCCGCCCAGGACATAGCGGGAGCCGACCACCACGTCGAAGTCCTCGGCGCAGCGGATCATCAGGGGCAGAAGCGCGGGATCGTGGTTTCCGTCCGAATCCATGACCGCGACCGTGCTCCCGCGGGCCTGCTCGATGCCACGGCGGATGGCGCTGGCCAGCCCGCGCTCTCCCCGGCGGACGTGAACGCGAACCGCCGGCTCGGCGCGTAACACCTCGGTGAGGTGCGCCGCCGTGCCGTCCGGCGAGTCGTCGTCGACCACCAGGACCTCCACGTCGAGCCGCGCCTGCCGGGCGATCGCCAGGATCTCTGTCACCAGCTCGGCGATGCCGTCGCGCTCGTTGTAGGTGGGCAGGATTACCGAGACCACAGGGCGTCCGTCATCGCGGGAGCTCGCGCAGCGCCTGGCACACCCGGCCGATCTGCTCCGCGGTGAGGCCGGTGCCCGACGGCAGGTTGATCCCCGTCTGCGCGAGCCGCGACGCGACCGGAAACGGCGCCGTGTTCCGGTAGGGCGGCAGCTCGTGGATCGGCACGAAGAAGGGCCGGGAGTCCACCCCGCGGGCCCGGAGCCCCTCGCGCACGGCGTCCCGATCGAGGCTGGGGGTCGGCTCCACCAGGACCGAGTACATCCAGTAGACGTTCTCGGCCCACGGCTCGGCCGGAGGCGGCGTGAGCCCGGGGAGGTCGGCCAGCCCCGTCTGGTAGGCGGCGGCGATGCTCTTCCGGCGGTCGAGGATCGCCTCGGCCTGCTCGAGCTGAGCGCAGCCGATGGCCGCCTGGATGTTGGTCATCCGGTAGTTGAAGCCGATCTCCGGGTGGTAGTACCGGCGCTTTCTATCCATCGCGTGATCCCGCAGAAAGGCCGCGCGCTCGGCGAGCGCCGGGTCATTGGTCACCAGCATGCCGCCTTCGCCGGTGGTGATGATCTTGTTGCCGTAGAAGGAGAACGCGCCGACGTCCCCGAGCGCCCCTACCCGCCGGCCCTTGTAGCGGGCGCCGTGCGCTTCGGCCGCGTCTTCCACGACCCTGAGGCCGTGGGCGCGGGCCAGCTCGAGGAGGGGATCCAGGTCGACCGGGTGGCCATAGAGGTGAACCGGGATGACGGCGCGGGTGCGGGCCGTGACCTTGCGCCGCGCATCGGCCGGATCCATGGTCCACGTTCGGGGGTCCGCGTCGACCAGGACCGGGGTCGCCCCGGTATAGCGGACGACGTTGGCGGTCGCCACGAACGTCAGGTCCGGCACCAGCACCTCGTCGCCCGGACCGATCCCGACGGTCACCAGGGCCAGGTGGAGCGCCGTCGTTCCATTGGAGGTCGACACCCCGTGTCGGGCCTCGCAAAAGCGCGCGAACTCGCGCTCGAAGCGCCCGACGTATTCCCCGAGCGAGGAGATCCAGCCCGAATCGACGCAGTCCAGCACGTAGCGGCGGACGTTTCCGGCCAGCCAGGGTGCGAAGACCGGGATCACAGGGCTTCCTCGCGCGCCTCGCGCACCATGTCGCAGACGTAGGCGATCTCGGCCTCGGTCAGGGTGGCGCCGGACGGCAGATAGAGTCCGCGCTGGCATAGCTCCTCGGCTACCGGGTACCGCTGCCCTTTGTACAGCTCGTAGTAGATCGGCTGGAAGTGGATCGGGATGAAGAAGGTCCGGGTCTCGATGCCCCGTCGGGCCAGCCGGCTGCGCAGCGCGTCCCGGGAGATCCCGAACTGGTCCTGCACGACGACACCGTACATCCAGTAGACGTTCCGGGCCCAGGGCCGCTCGACGGGCAGGGTCAGCCCCGGGATCCGAGACAGCCGCGCCGTGTACCGGGCGGCGTTCGCCCGGCGGATCGCGACGAACTCCTCGAGCCGCTCGGTCTGGGCCAGGCCGACGGCGGCCTGGAGGTTGGTCATCCGGTAATTGAAGCCGAGGTACTTGTGCCAGAAGTGGCGCTCGTCCGAGAAGGCGTGGTCGCGGAGGCGGCGAGCCAGCCGGGCCAGCTCGGTGTCGTTCGTCGTGACCATCCCGCCCTCTCCGGTGGTGATGATCTTGTTGGCATAGAACGAGAACGACGCGGCGCGTCCCAGGCTGCCCACCGGCCGGTCCTTGTAGCGGGCGCCGTGGGCCTCGGCTGCGTCCTCCAGGACCCACAGGCCACGGCGCTCGGCGACATCCAGGATGGCGTTCATGTCGGCCGGGTGTCCATAGGTGTGGATGAGCAGGATCCCACGGGTCCGCGGGGTGATCTTGTCGGCCAGCTGGCCCACGTCGAGGTTCCAGGTCTCCCGCTCGGCGTCGACCAGGAGTGCGGTGGCCCCGGTGTAGCGCACCGCGTTGGCAGTGGCGATCATCGTGAAGGTGGGAATGATCACCTCGTCGGCGGGACCCACGCCGAGCGCCGCCAGGGCCAGGTGGAGCGCGGTGGTCCCGTTGGAGCACGCCACGCCGTAGCGGCAGCCGGCGGCGGTGGCGAAGGCCTCCTCGAAGTCGCGGACGAAGCGCCCGGCCGACGAGATCCAGTTGGACTGGATGCACTGGGTGACGTACCGCAGCTCGTTGCCGTCCAGCTTCGGGTCCGAGACCGGGATGATCCGGCGCGTCAGCGCCTCCTCGACGACCGGGATCCGCGGGATGCGGACCTCGAGATGCGGCTCGGGGCCCGGGATGATCTTGCCGAGCTCCGCCATCACCGAATCGGGCAGCCGGGTCTCCTCGATCATGGTGCGCCCCTCCTCACGAGGCTCGGTCCTTCAGGAGCTTGCCGGACCAGCTCTCCCAGCGTAGCTGGAGGATGGTGCCGACGTATCGCAGGCCGAGGGCCGCGAAGCGCCCGAGATCCGGGCTGGTCTTGCTCTCCCCGGCCCGCCGCTCGACGCAGCGGTAGGGCACCTCGACGACCCGGAGTCCCGCCCGGCAGGCCCGGTAGAGGAAGTCGATGCAGTAGTCACCGTACACGTAATGAGTCCGAAGTGGTACCCGCTCGAGCGCCCCCCGGCGCGCCGCGACGAAGCCCGAGGTCCAGTCGCGCACCGGACCTCCCAGGCAGAGGGTGCCGACGAGGTTGATCGCCCGGGAGGCGAGGATCCGCAGGCGCGAGTCCCGGGCGTCCGCCCCCTGCCGGGCGTACCGCGAGGCTACCGCGACGTCGGCCCGGGCCGCCGCGTCGACGAGCTGCGGGATGACCTCGGCCGGCATCGAGCCGTCGGCGTCGAGCCAGACGACGATCTCGCCCCGGGTGGCCGCGATCCCCTCGGCGAGCGCGGAGGGAAGGCCCCGGCGGCCGATCCGGCGGAGGATCCGGGCCCGGCCGTCGCCGGCGAAAGCCTGGCCCACCACCTCCCACGTGCGATCGGGTGAGTCGTCGTCCACCACCAGGACCTCGACGCTCGGCACGGCGTCCAGAATCTCGCGGACCACCCCGACGATCACCGCGCGCTCGTTGTAGGTGGGGAGGATCACCGCGGTCGTCACGTTCGCCCGCCCGCTCCCTTGCGAGCGACGCACAGGACCGAGCTGCCGAACGGCAGCGGGGTCAGGCGCAGGAGTGCCCGCTCGACGGCCTGGATCACCAGGAGGGCCCCGGTGAGGACGGCCGGCAGGGGAAAGACGTCCGAGCGCCCCTGCGGGCCACCCGGCTGGAGCCGGCGCAGCAGGCGAACCGCGGCGACGACCGGAAAGACGAGGCAATAGGTGTAGGACGCCAGGATGGGAGTGAACCCGGCGGCCCGCACCTGCTCGACGAGCTGGCGCCGGGTATACCGCCGGCGGCCGTGGACGGCATCGTCGTGCCGGGACCGCAGCCAGGCGAAGGCCGAGTCGGTGACGATCAGGAGGCCGCCCTGCCGGAGCACCCGGTGACACTCGGCGAGGGCCCCCTGGTCGGACGCGACCCCCCGGTGGTAGAGGACGTCCAGGCAGAGGCAGGCGTCGAAGGTGCCGGCCCGGAACGGGAGCCCCGTGGCCGAGGCCTCGACGAGCCGGGCAAGGCCGCGCTTGCGCGAGAAGTCGAGCGCCAGCGACTCGGCGTCGACCCCGACCCAGGTGCCGCGATCGGTCAGGGTCTCGAGCATCCCGCCGGTCCCGCAGCCGAGGTCGAGCCCCCAGCCGTCCGCCCATCCGTAGCGGCCGAGGAGGCCGAGGACGAGGGCCCGCTTGGCGCGGAACCACCAGTGGTCCCGCTCGAAGGCGAAGCTCCGGGCGTATTCGTGAGGCTCCATCAGTTGAGCCTGGGGGGGAGCGGCGGCGCGAGCGCCATGGGGTTGCGGCTCTCAGGCGAAGACCTGCGCCAGGAACTCGAGGTAGTGGCGGGTGATCGCTGGCCAGCGGTAGCGGGCGTCGACGTAGGCCCGGCCCCGCTCGCCCCAACCCTTTCGGAGCGCCTCGTCGGTCACGAGGGTGTCCACCCGCCCGGCGAAATCCGCGGGCGTCTCGTAGAGCAAGCCGCCGCCGGACCGCGCGAGGTGGCCGCGAAGGACGGCCGACCGCGCGGTGGCGAGGACCGGCGTCCCCTGGGCCCAGGCCTCGAGGAGGACGAAAGAGAAGCTCTCGTGGGGCGACGGCATGACGAGCGCCATGGCGCCGGTGAGGGCGTCCCACTTCTCGGCGTCCGGTCGGAAGCCGAGCGGAAGGAGGGCGGGGTGCCGCGGAAGCCGCATGGCCGGCGTCCCCATCAGGACGAGGGTGAGCGGCTCGGCGCTGCGGGCCCGCCAGGCGAGGAAGGCGTCGATCAGCTCGCGGCAGCCCTTCTCGACGTCGACGCGCCCGACATACAGGAGATAGGGCCCGGCGAGCCCGGCCTGGCGACGGAAGCGGTCGGGCTGGGCGTCCGCCACCGGATCCACGCCGGCCCCGATCACGGCCGACGGGATGTGGGCCGTGTGGAAGCGCCCCTCGACGAAGGCCCGCTCCTCCTCCACCTGGAAGACCAGCGCCCGCGGAAGCCGGAACAGGCTGCGGAAGAGGTCGAGGGCGATCGGGCGCTCGTCGTGGGCCGTGGGCACGAGGACGGCCTTGTGGGCCACCAGCGGCAGGCCGAGGAGGGTCGGGAGGTAGAGGTAGGTGAAGAAGAGGAAGCCGTCGTGGTCGTCGGCGTGCTCCCGGATCCACTCCACCAGCGACAGGGCGAGCGGTCCCTGGCGGCGCACCCACTCGGCCTCGTCGAAGAAGGTATGGGGATGCGCGTAGAGCCAATCGGCGTAACGCCCGAACGCGCGGACCCGCCGCGACCGGTCGACCGGGAAGCGGCGGACCCGGACGCCGTTCTCGGTCGTGAGGCCCGGACGGTAGGCGTTGCTCCAGGTGAGGTAGTCGCGGGCGCAGGTGCTCAGGACCTCGATGTCGTGGTACGGCGCCAGGGCCTCGGCGACGCGCCGGCATTCGTATTCGGCGCCGCCGTCGATCTCGGGGCCATAGCGCTGTACGACGAAGCCGAGCCGAAGCCGCTTCACGCGCGTCGGGTCCGAGGGGTTCGTGTCACGGCTGCGCCGCCAGGTCCGCCAGATGCCCCCGCAGTTCCTGGCCGATGCATTCGGGGTCGAAGGCCTCGAGGCGCTCTCGCTGCCCGCCCACGATGGCCGCCCGCAGGGTCGGCTCGGTCACCACCCGGTGGATCAGCTCGGCGATCATCGGGAAGTCCTTCTCCGCGACCAGCAGTCCGGCGCCGCCCAGGGTGCCCGGCACACCGGCGGCGGCGTAGGCCACGATGGGGACCCCGAAGTGCATCGCCTCCAGCAGGGGAACGCCGAACCCCTCGTGCTCCGACGCGGACAGGTAGACGGACGCGAGCCGGTAGTAGGTGCCGAGGTCGGCCTGCGATACGCTGCCGGTGAAGACGACCCCGTCGAGGACCCCGAGCTCGGCCGCGAGCTTCTGGCAGCCGGCCAGGTAGCCCTCCGTGTCGACCGACGAGCCGACGACGAGGAGCCGGCTGCCGGGGTCGAGGCGCCGGTAGAAGTAGTACGTCTTGATCAGGTCCTCGACGCGCTTGTTCGGCGCGATCCGCCCGACGAAGAGCAGATTGGTTCCCTCGCGGTAGGCGTCCACGAGGCTGCGCACCGGGGCCAGGGCGTAGCCCTTCCAGTCGACGAGGATCGGCAGCACCCCCGTCCGGCGAAACCCCGCCGCCTCGAGCTCCCGCCGGTTGAACTCCGAGACGCCGAGGGCGAGGTCGGTCACCGCGGCCAGGCGCTGGAGCTCCCAGCGGCCTCGCCGGCAGCGATCGGCCACCCGCGCGTTCACCCCGACGAAATACTCGGCCGGCGTGATGTTGTGGTAGACGAGGACCTTCCGGTCGGGCAGGCCGGCGAAGAAGCTGGTGACCTCCGAGCCGATCGAGAAGTGGAACAGGACGACGTTGGCCGGGTCGGATACGTCGCGATAGCGCGTGTAGAAGCGCGCCTCCCGGGAGAGCCCCTCGTGGATGTACTGGGCGTAGACATCGGACGCGTATCCCCACTGCCTGATGAGGCCGCGGAGGGCCCGGATGTGGTTGCCGATGGCGTCCCCGTAGTCGAAGTTCGAGGCGAGCTGGTGAATGGCTCGCACGTGGTCCAGGCGCCCGGTCATCCCACGCGGGCTCCCAGCCGCCGCAGGACGTCGAGGTAGTTCGCGGTCACCCGGTCCCAGGTGAAGTTCGCCAGCACGTAGGCGCGCCCGTTGGCGGCGAGCTGTCCTCGCAGCGCCGCATCGCCGAGGAGCAGCTCCACCGCCTCGACGAACTCGAAGTACTCCGCGAAGAAGAGGCCCCCGTTCGAGGCCAGGCAGTGGTCCCGCGTGACCGCGCAGCGGCCGTGGACGAGGGCCGGGGTGCCACAGAGCCAGGCCTCCATCATGACGATGGAGAAGCTCTCGAGCAGTGACGGCTGGCAGAGCGCGACCGCGGCGGCGTAGGCGTCGTACTTGTCCTGGGGCGGCACGAAGCCGAGGTCGAGCACATCCTGAGCGAGACGCTCGGGGATCCGGACGCCGCCCGAGCCGATGAGGACCAGCTTGAGCGGCCGCTCGGGGTGCGTGAGCCGATAGCGGGCATAGTACTCGACCAGGAGCGGCGTGTTCTTCTCACGCGCCTTCCGGCCGGCATAGAGGAGGAAGGGGTCGTAGATCCGGTACTTCCGGCGGAACCGCTCGGGGTCGCCGCCGATCCGGGTGTCCACCCCCTCGCCCACCAGGAAGAAGGAACCGGGGTCACCCCCGGCCACCGTCTCGCCGAGCGCGCGCTCGGCCGAGACGTGGAAGAGGACGCCTTGCACCGCCCGCAGGACCCGTCGCGTCCACATGAGGTGGGCGAAGGGCTCGTCGTGGAGGCAGGGGATGAGCACCGAGCGGTCCGGCGCGACGAGCGCACCCTCCCACGTCGTCCCGAAGCAGTAGGGGATGAAGGCGTACCAGTACCGCTCCCGCTCCGCCGCCAGAAAGGCGTAGAGGTCGTTCGAGTGGATCGACTCCCGGACGAAGTCTTCCTCTTCGAAGGAGGTCAGGCTCCCGCCGAGGTCGAGTCGCCACTGGAGCCGGGCGTAGCGCTTCGGGGCGCGCGGGCGCACCTTGAAGCGCCGGACGCGGAGGCCGTCCTCCTCCGTCACCCCCTCCGGGTGGTGGTCTATCCACTCGGAGGCATGGTCGCGGGCGCAGGTGGTCAGGATCTCCACGGGCACGGCCCGCTCGGCGAGCGCCCGGGCGGTCGCCCGGCACTCGGCCTCGGCGCCACCCGCGATGGCCGGGCCGTACCAGGGCACCACGAAGGCCAGCGTGTCAGGCATGGCAGACCCGCGCCAGCGTCTCCGTGAGCCGCGCCGTCACCTCGGGCCAGGCGTACTCGGCTTCGACGTAGGCGCGCCCCTGGGCGCCGAGCTTTCCCCGGAGCGCCTCGTCGTCGAGGAGAAGCGTCAGCGCCTCGGCGAACTCGTAGAAGTCGCCGAACACCAGGCCGCCGTCCGCCCGGTACAGGTGGTAGGTCGTGACCGGGCACGCCGAGTGGACGAGGACGGGCCGTCCGGCGAGCCACGCCTCCATCAGCACGATCGAGAAGGACTCGTTCAGCGACGGCTGGCAGACGACGGTGGCAGCGGCGTAGGCCACCGTCTTCTCCTGGCGATCCAGGTAGCCGAGGTCGCGCACGCCGGCATCGCCCGGAGAGGCCGTCACCGGGCCTTCACCCGCCAGCACGAGGGTGACCTCCCGCCGATGGGCCTCCCGGTAGCGGCGGACGTATTCGATGAGGAGGCCAACGTTCTTCCCGGTCTCCTTGCGCCCGAGGTAGAGGACGACCGGCCCCGCCAGCCCGTGCCGGCGACGGAAGCGGTCGATCGCCTGCGCGTCGACGGGGGGCAGGGGATCGAAGCCGAGGCCGACGACCCCCGCCGGGCGATCCTGGACCCCGTAGAGCCGGCGGGCCAGCTCCGCCTCGGGGGGCGAGTTGAAGATGAAGCCCCGGCACGTCTCGAAGCTCGCGCGCACGATCCCGAGGTGGGCGAACGGCTCGTCGTGGAGGCAGGGGATGAGGACGGCCCGCTCCGGGACGAGTGGGACGCCGCGGAGCGTCGTGCCGAAGAGGTAGGGGGCGAAACAGACCACGTTGTGGTCGGCCCGGTGGCGGACGAGGTGGGCGAAGAGGTCTGGGCTCGACACCGACTCCTCGGCCCAGCGGCGCTCGTCCTCGGGGCTGAGGCGGTGGCCGGTGAGGATGCGCCGCTGGAGCCAGTCGAATCGCCGCTCGTTCCGGGGCTTGACCCGGAACCGCCGCACGGTGACCCCGCGCTCGGCACGGGCGCCGGGGCGGACGGCATTCTTCCACGTGAGGTGATCGCGGGCGCACGTCGTCAGCACCTCGACCGCCGCGCCGGTGGCGGCCAGGTGCTCGGCGAGGCCGCGGGTCAGCGTCTCGGCGCCGCCGACGATGCCATCGCCGTAACGAGGCACCACGAACGCCACCTTCATACGGGCTTCCTACCCCCTCTCCCTTCCAGGGAGAGGGTTGGGGAGAGCGTACCGCAAGGGCCTCATGGCTTGCGGCCGATGACGCCGTAGTCCTGGGCGCCCCACAGGAGCTGGTTGAGCCGCTTGAAGTTGTCGTTGAGCGCCGTGAGGAAGGCTTCCTCGTATCGCCGCATGTACCAGAGCGGCTCCAGGGGCTGGAGTCCGGCCTCGGGTGGATAGGGGTTGACGTAGCGCACCTCCACGTCCCGGAACCCCGCCGCCTCCAGGACGAAGACGGCCGCCTGGGGGTGGATCGGCTTGAGGTGCGTGAGGTCGACGTAGAAGGCTCCCGAGAAGACGGTGAGGCACTCCGGGTTCGGGGTCTCGCACAGGAGGACCCCGCCCGGCTTGAGCTTTGCGTGGGCCAGGCGGACGAGCGCGATGAACGCCTCCGGAGGCAGGTGCTCGATCACCTGGGAGCAGAAGACACCGCCGAGCGACCCGTCGGTCAGGCCTCCGAGGTAGGCGAGGGCGTCGGCCTCGGCGACCTCGAGGCCGGCTTCGCGGCAGGCCGCAACCATCGCCGGGTCCGTGTCGATGCCGCGGGCCTCGACCTTGACCTCGCGGCAGAGCTCGAGGAACTCTCCGCGCCCGCACCCCACGTCCAGGAGCGGCCCTTCGGCGAAGAGGTCGAGGTAGCCCTTCTGCCGCTGGCGGATCTCCTCGCGGCTCCCTCGGTGGCGGTCCTCGAACTTGAGGTAGGCCTCGGCCGGCAGGCGCCCGGCGTCGGCCGGCACCACGAGGCTCGGCGGCGGCACCGTCACCCCCGCGGCGCCCCGGGTTCGGTCCAGGGCGGTCCGGAGCGCCACCAGTTCACCCACCAGTCCGTCGACTCGCCGCGCCAGCTCCAGGTGGCGCTTGAGGGCCTCGGCGTGCTCGGCCGTCAGCCGCTCGTGCATGGCCAGGGACAGCTCCTCGATCTTGCGCTGGAGCCCCGCCATCCCGTCCTTGAGGCGATCGCGGACCGGCAGCACGAAGGCGTTGAGGAGGTGGACCACGGCCGTGTTCAGCTCGATCTGGCGCTGCAGCACGAGCTTGCTGTAGGGACGGGCCAGGCGCCACCAGAGCCGTTTCGCGCCGACGATGAGCGAGCCCAGGGCCGGCCGGTGCGAGCTGATGGCGGGGTCGCGCAGAACGTCCCAGGCGTCGTTCAGGACGCCGAGATGGTGCTCCACCTCCTCATGGAACGCCGGCAAGACCTCCGCGACCTCCAGCTCCATCTGCGCGATCCGGCGGACCTCGTCGTCCGAATAGAAGCCGGAGGCCCGCCGCTGGCGGACCCGCTCCTTGATCTCCGCCATCAACTGCGCGACGTCGACGCCGCCGCTCGCGTCCGTCATGGGCTCGGCACTCTCCACTCGTGCGCCAGCCGGGCGACCCCGGTATCCTTGACCCGCGAGCGCACCGCGAACGCGTAGAGCCGGCTGTGGTAGTCGTAGGGGTGCCCGTCGCGCGCGTGGGCCGCCACGTCGAGGAGGTACTCGCCTTCCACGAGGTCGAGGCGGTGGAGCGCCACGGTCAGCTCGCCCTCTCCGGCCAGCTTGCCGAGGGCCAGCCCATCGATCGCCGTGTTGGTACCGTAACAACAGACCCCGTCCTTGCGGAAGATCCCGATGCCGATCACCGGATCGTCCACCGGCCGGTGCGCGCGGTAGGTCAGGTGGATCGTGCACGGCTCGCCGGCGTCGTAGAGGTAGCGCTCGGCACCGGCCCGGTCGACCAGACGCACGCGGGTGAGCTCGATCTCGCGGCTCCCCCACCGCTGGGCGGTGCCCGCCGCCGCCTCGGCCTCGGCCTGGCGGTGCTCGGCGCCCAGCGCCTGGGCCTCCTCGCTGGCCACGTGGCCGAGGTACTGGTCGATGATCTGGCGCGGCCGGCCCTGGGCCATGAGGCACCCGCCGTGCAGCCAGACCACCACGTCGCACAGCCGCTCGACGCCGCCCAGGTCGTGAGAGACGAGCAGCATCGTCTTTCCCTGGCCCTTGAACTCCTGGATCTTACCCACGCACTTGTGCTGGAATGCCTCGTCCCCGACCGCCAGCACCTCGTCGATCAGCAAGATGTCGGGCTCCACCGCCACCGCGATGGCGAAGCCGAGTCGCATGTACATGCCCGACGAGTACGTCTTCACCGGATTGTCGATGTACGCGTCGAGTCCGGCGAAGGCGACGATCTCGTCGAAGCGTTCCCGGATCTCGGACCGCGAGAGCCCGAGCAGGATGCCGTTCACGTAGACGTTCTCGCGCCCCGTGAACTCGGGATGGAACCCGGCCCCGAGCTCGATGAGCGCCGAGACGCGGCCCGTCACGCGGATCGTGCCCGAGGTGGGCTTCAGGATGCCGCCCACCAGCTTGAGGAGGGTGGACTTTCCGGAGCCGTTCGAGCCGATGATGCCGATCATGCGACCGCGCGGCAGGTCCAGGGACAGGTCCCGGAGCGCCCACAGCTCCTCGCCTGCGAACAGCGCGGCGCTCCCGCCGCGCACGAACAGGTCCTTCACGGTGAACACCTGGCGCCCTCGGTGGAGGCGGAACCGCTTGGAGAGCTGGCGGATGGAGACGGCGATCTCGGGTTCCACCCGCCTCACACCTCTTCCGCCAGGCTGTCGCGCAGGCGGTCGAAGATCCAGTAGCCCCCGATGAAGGCGACGGCCGCGCACGCGGCCACCATCGCCAGATGGATCCAGTGCGGCTCCCGACCGAAGAAGATGATGTTCTGGTAGCCCTGGACCAGTCCGGCGATCGGGTTGAGGAAGTAGAGCGGGCGGAGGGGCACGCTCAGCGCGCCGCCGACGTGGACCGTGAGCGGGACCGTGGAGACCGGATAGAGGATGGGCGACAGGAAGAAAAGCAGCACCAGGAGGTTCGACAGGATCTGCTCCACGTCCCGGAGGTGGACGTTGACGGCGGCCAGCGGCAGGGCCAGTCCGACCGTCAGGACGAACTGGATCAGGAGCAGCACCGGCAGGAAGGCGATCACCGCCCCCGGCCGGATCCCGAACGCCAGAAGGAAGACGAAGAGGAGCGGCAGGGACAGCAGGAGGTTCAGCAGGTTCGACAGCACCGAGACCAGCGGCAGGATCTCGGCCGGGAAGAGGATCCGCTTCACCAGCGCCCCGGAGCCGACGATCACCCCGGTGGCGTGGCCGAGCGACGAGGAAAACCAGAGCCAGGGGAGGAGGCCCGTGAAGAGGAAGACCGCGTAGTGCTCCATCGGCACCCGCAGGTAGACGGAGAAGACGAGGACGTAGACGAGCATGAGCAGGAGGGGGTTCAGGAACGACCACAGAAAGCCGAGGAACGAGCCCCGGTAGCGGGCTCGGAGCTCGCGCACGACGAGGGTGGCGATCAACGTGCGAAATCGATACAACTCACGGAAATGCGCGACCATGACCCTCTATTATAGTCGGAGGGGGGCAGGACCCCCCTCCGAAACCTCCCCCCGGGTTGCGCGGGCAAAGCCCGCGCTCGGAAGCGCCTCGGTCAGTGCGGCGAGAACGATCTGAGCCGTGACGCGGCGGAAGCTTCTGCGCGGAAACCGGGCCGGCTCACACGCGCTGGTGCCAGTCGGCCAGCACGTCAGTGAGGCTCTGCTCGAGCGGGATCCCGGACGTCCAGCCGGTGAGGGCGCGGAGCCGGCTCGCGTCCCCCAGGAGGAGCGGCATGTCGACGGGTCGCACTCGCTCGGGGCTCGGGCGCACCTCGATCGGGCACCCGGCCAGGGCGAGGAACCCGTCGACGATCTCGCGGATCATCACGGCACGCCCGGATGCGGCGTTGTAGATCTCACCCGGCCGGGCCCGGTCGAGGAGGAGCCAGTAGGCGCGGACCATGTCGCGCACGTCCGTGAAGTCCCGGCGGGTGGTGAGCGTGCCGACCTCCAGCACCGGCGGGCCGAGCCCTTTCTGGATCGCCGCGATCTGGCGGGCGATGTCGCTCCACACGAAGCCCGGACCCTGGCGGGGTCCCACGTGGTTGAAGGCTCGCACGATCACGATGGGAAGCTGCTCGACGCGGACGTAGTAGCCCGCGTAGAGCTCCTGGCAGGCCTTGGAGAGCGCGTAGGGCGACAGCGGGCAGATGGGCTGCGTCTCTCCGATGGGCTGAGCGGCCTCGGGCACCGCCCCGTAGACCTCGGCCGAGGAGACGACCAGACACGCCGCCGGGACGCTGCGGAGCCCTTCCAGGATCTGGAAGGTCCCGTCGAGGTTCGCCCGAAGGACCTCGGCTCGCCGCGCCCAGGAGGTTCCCACCACGCTGGCCCCGGCGAGGTGGAAGACCCGGTCCGGCCGGACCTCCTCGAGGACGCGCGCAACCGCGCCGGGCTCGGTGAGGTCGCAGGGGATCGTCCGGATCAGTCCCCCCAGCCCGGCCAGGTTCTCCGCCGATGCCCCGGGCAGCAACGTCCCGGCGACCGCGGCGCCCTCCCGAAGCGCCAGCTCGGCGAGGTGGCTCCCGGCGAACCCTGCGATGCCGGTAATCAGAACCTTCGTAGTCGTCCCTCCGTCAGTGGGCCGCGTGCTCTCCCGGGTGACCCGAGGACCTCGTGGTCACCGGGCTGGGGGGAGGCAGGCCCGATCCGTTCGGCGAATGCCGAACGGCGCGGCTTCGCCGCGAGGGCATTCTCCGGGGGGATGGTAGCCCCCCCTCCGAACAACTAGACGCGCTGGCGCCAGTATTCCAGGAGATCCTTCAGTGTCACCTCGAAGGGGATGGTCGGCTCCCACCCGGAGATCCGTCGGAAGCGCGTGCAGTCACCGAGCAGCACCTCCACGTCGGACGGCCGGAGCCGCGTGGGATCCTCCCGCACCTCGACCTTGACGTGGGCCACGTCGAGCAGGATGTCGAGCACGTTGCGGACCGCGTAGCCCCGTCCGGAGCAGATGTTGTAGACCTCGCCGGGTTCCCCCCGCTCGAGGGCGAGCCAGTAGGCCTGCACCATGTCGCGCACGTCCGTGAAGTCCCGGATCGCCTCCAGGTTGCCGACCCAGACGATCGGCTCCCGGAGGCCTTTCTCGATCTCGGCGATCTGGCGCGCGAAGTTCGAGGTCACGAACACTTCACCGCGCCGGGGGCCGGTATGGTTGAAGCCGCGCGTGCGAACCGCGTGGAGGCCGTAGCTCATCCAGTACTGGTAGGCCAGGTAGTCCTGGGCGACCTTCGAGACGGCGTAGGGGGAGAGGGGCCGCAGCGGGTTTTCCTCGCGGATCGGGATCTCATCCGGCCGCACGAACCCGTACTCCTCGCTGGACCCGGCGATGTGGAACTGCGTCGCGAACCGCTCTTCGCGGACCGCCTCGAAGAGGTTGAGCTGCGCGATCACGTTGCCGGTGAGCGTCTCGGCGGGCGCCAGCCACGAGGTCGGGACGTAGCTCTGGGCGGCCAGGTGGAAGATCCGGTCGGGGCGAAGGGTGGCCATCATGCGGCGGGCGGCCGCCGCATCGCGGAGGTCGCACTCGACCAGCTCGATCCGGCCGCGGAGGTGCTCGACGTTGTCCATGCGGCTCCGCCAGCGGTGGATCCCGTAGACCTCGACGTCCCCGCGCGCGACCAGATAGTCGGCGAGGTGACTTCCGACGAAGCCGGTCACACCCGTGATCAGGACTCGCATTCGGCGTCTCCTTCGAAGAAGCTCTGGATCGCCGCGATGACGGCGTCGGCCTCGGCCTCCGTGAGCTCCGGAAAGCAGGGCAGCGAGAGCACTTCCTGGGAGGCGGTCCAGGCCGCCGGCCAGGCGGCCGGATCCAGGCCGAGGCTCCGGAACATCGGCTGCCCGGGGATCGGCTGGGGGTAGTGGCACGCGGTGCCGATGCCGGCTGCCGCCAGGTGCTTGATGAGCGCGTCCCGGCGCGGTGTCCGGATCGTGTACTGGTGAAACACGTGCCGGGACCCGGACGGCTCGACCGGCAGGGTCAGCGGGCAGCCGGCCAGCCCCGCGCTGTAGCGCGCCGCGACCCGGCGGCGGGCCTCGGTCCAGGCCGCCGCGTGACGGAGCTTGACGCGGAGGATGGCCGCCTGGAGCTCGTCGAGGCGGCTGCTCCAGCCGAGCTCGAGGTGGGCATACTTCTGCGATTGCCCGTGGTTGCGCTGGCGACGGAGCCGCGCCGCCAGCTCCCCGTCGTCGGTGGCGATCAGTCCGGCATCCCCGTAGGCGCCGAGCGGCTTGGTCGGGTAGAAGCTGAAGGCCGCCGCGGTGCCCAGGCTTCCCACCGGCCGGCCGTTCAGCGTGGCCCCGAAGGCCTGGGCGGCGTCCTCGATCACGAAGAGCCCGCGGGCGTCGGCGACGCGCCGGATCGGCTCCATCGCCGCCGGCAACCCGTAGAGGTGCACGGAGATGATGGCACGGGTCCGCGGCGTGACCGCCGCCGCCAGTAGCTCGGGGGCGAGCGTCAGCGTGCGAGGGTCGACGTCCACGAAGGACAGCCGGGCGCCGACCTGGAGGACGGCGGTGGCCGAGGCCACGAACGAGAAGGCCGGGGTGATCACCTCGTCGCCGGGCCCGATCCCCAGTCCGGCCAGCGCCAGCTTGAGCGCATCCGACCCGGACCCGACGCCGATGGCATGCCCGACGCCGAGCGCGGCGGCGCATTCGGCCTCGAACGCCTGGCCCTCCGGCCCGAGGATGAAGCGCCCGCTGCGCAGGACGCCCCGGATCGCCGCTTCGATCTCCGGGTCGATGAGGGCGTTCTGGCGCGTCAGGTCGAACTGCGGGATCTTCACTGCGAGGCGAAGACCCGCCCGAACCCGTAATGGCCGAGCTCCAGGAGGTTGATGGTGACGCGGAACTCGTCGTCGCTCGTCCGATGCACATAGGCGAGCGTCGTCGCCCAGCACTGCTCGCGGAAGTCCACCTCGAAGCGGTTCTCGACGATCGTTCCGCTCTCGATGTCGTAGTTGGTCGAGAACCGGAAGACCCATCGAGGGCCGAGCTGGGTGGTCAGGGTCCCCTGGACGAACTGGAGCCGGCCTCCGTCGCCGTGCCGGGTCCCGAGCGTCACCTTGGCCTCCTTGGCCTCGTAGGACAGGTCCGTGGTCGCCGAGCTGACTCGCCCCTTGTCGTAGACGTTCATGACGGCGTTGGCCCGGAACTGGATCCCCAGAACCGGCTCGAACAGGAAGTCGGCCGTGAGGTCGGACAGGCGGTTGCCCTTGACGGCCGGCGGCGGGAAGACCGGCGGGGCCGGCGACGGAGTGGGCACCGGCTGATTGATGGGGGAGGTTGGCTCCGTCCGCGGCGGCTGCTCGAGGTCATAGCTCTGCGAGAGCGTCAGACGAGCGAGCTCCCAGACGCGTCCCGCCTTCCCCTCTTCCTCGCTGACACTCCGGGCTTTGATCCGGTTGGTCAACGAGTAGGCGACGCCGTTGGTCGGCCGGATCTTGTCCGTCCCGTCGTACTGGGGAAGGTTGTCCTGGTTGACGTCGGGGATGTAGTTGTAGGTGAGCCGCGGCTCGATGGCGTGCTGGAGGCGCTGAATCCCCATGGCGCCGCCGAGATCGAAGACCCGGTAGGCACGGGTCTCCAGGTCCAGGGCCGCCTCGAACAGCGAGCGGGTCACCGCTTCCTTGACCGTGTTCTCGACGAAGAAGCCACGGTCCTGCTTGATTCCGATGACCTTGGTGTCGTAGACGGTCTCGCGGCCCGCCAGCCGCGGCGTGAGCGAGACGTACCCGCCGGCCGAGAACGGGAAGGAGAGCACCGGGCGGATGTCGAAGCGCTGCCCGTCCGAGCCCACGTCCCGGACGAAGTTGTTGTAGGAGGTCTCCAGCTCGTAGAGGAGGCCGCCGAGCCCGGGCACCGGCTGGGAGAACGCGTTGAGCTTGAGCTCGGGCAGGCGGTTCAGCTCGATCGGGACATCGGTCGTGAGGTCCTCATAGAAGCCCAGGCGGTTCACGAGGTTCCACTTCTCCCACCGCTGGGTGAGCGAGATGTTCGAATCGAGCCGCTGCTTGCTCTGCTCGTCGAGCGTGTTGCCGAAATCGGAAAAGTACTGGTCATCGCTGACCTGCGCGATGTCCGCCTTGAGCGTGAGCTTCGGGGTGAACTGCTCCTCGTGACGCACGCCGTACACCCAGCGCCCTTCGTGCCGGCGAGTGTCCTGCAGTCCGAATCCCTCCATCTCGCCCCGCGACTCTTCCCGCCACACGTACCGGTAGATGGCGCCGAGGCCCCAGCCTCGGCTGCCGTAGTAGGTGGGGGTCAGGGTGAGGTCCTGGCTGTCCGAGATCACCCAGTAGATGGGCTGCTGGTAGTACAAGCCCTTGGCGCTGCTGCTGCCGAAGGTGGGAACCAGGAGGCCGCTCGAGCGCTGCTTGCGGAGGTTCGCCGCGAAGAAGGGGATGAAGGGCACGATCGGCACCCGCCCGATCCAGAAGGAGGCGTTGGTGCCCCACACCCAGTCGTCGAGGTAGGCCGTCGCCTCACCCCACCGCACGTGCCAGGCCGGCGACTCCCCTTCGCAGGTCGTGAAGACGCCGCCGGCGAGGCGGAAGGCCTTCTCACCGAACCGCTCCATCCGGTTGCCGAGGAAGAAGAAGTGGGGCTCGACGAAGGCCTCCGCCTGGTAAATGACGCCCGTCCCCGTGCGGAAGTTGTACTCGAGCCGCTCGCCGACGAGGCGGTCGCGGCCGTCGAAGAACACGACCCGGCCCGTCGCGACGGCCTCTCCCGTCTCGGTGTTGACCTCGACGCGCTCGGCCTCGAGGCGCACGTCGCCTTGCTCGATCTCGACGCGGCCCTCGGCGATCACGAGCCGCTCGCGTTCGAGGTTCTGGACGCGATCCGCAAAGAGGGTCACGGGAGCCTCCGCCCCCAGAGAGAGCTCACGCCGCTCCTGCCCCAGCGCCGGGGCAGGCACGAGACACATCACGGCAAGAACCATCCAGACCGGGCGCGTCCCGGGCACCAACCTCCCCCTCGGCGCTGCGGCGCTCGACCTCAGACGCGTGGTGCGCGCGGCCGCCAAGCCGGCAAGGCGCGCTGATCCCGGGCATCGTACCAGATGGATGACCGGCCGCGCAATTGCCCACCGCCGTCTGGCCGGGCGTTCGGCGCGGAGTGTGTCGGAGTCGCCCGGCGCCGCCCACCGAGGGCGTGGTGCATCGAGGAATGCTCCGAGCGGCGGCTTCACCGCCGCCACGACGGGAGGCATCGGGGGGTCTTCCGAGACCCCCCGAAATGACCTAGGAGTCTGTCGGAGTAACGAGCGCCTAGGACCGAGCATGGTCTACACCGAGCAGCGGTCCGAGCGGCGGCTTCGCCGCCGCAACCCTCCTGGGGGAGGCATGGGAGGGGGCCGTCGAGGCCCCCTCCCATGCCCTAGCGGTCAGTCTCGGGCTCGCGCATGAAGAGATCGCTGGTGGGTTCGGCCCGGCGTCGCCGGACCGCATGCGGCCTGTCGCGCGGCGCTTCGACCTCCACCGCCTCGAGTCCCAGGAGACGCTTGAGGTCGAGCGCGTTCTGGATGGGGTAGTCCAGGTTGTTGTTGTTGAACGTCACCGCGACCCGCCGGGCGTGGCCCCCGAAGGCCCGCGCCCGGCGGGCGATGGCCGCGAGCTCATCGGCACCGTACAGGTAGTCGTACTTCTCGGCGACGGTCGGCTCCTTCCCGGCCAGCTGGGCCAGCCAGCCCTCGACGTTCCGGCCATGGAGGCGGAAGGTCACCCAGCCGGGCACCGTCGCCGCCGGGATGAACGGCTGCCACGGGGCATCGATGCAGACGAAGATGAGACCGTGATCGGCGAGGAAGCGAAGCACCTCCTCGGTCCGCTCCGGGATCCAGGTCTGGTTCCGGAACTCGACCGCGACCGCCCAGCCCGGCAGCCGCCGCGGGAGCGAGGCCAGGTAATCCAGGGTCGTCTCGTGGTAGCGGACCCACGGCGCCAGCTGGAAGAGGATGTAGCCGAGCTTCCCGGCCTCGGCGAGCGGGCGGAGTCCCTCCCGGAACAGCTCGAAGCTCCGATCGAGGGCCTCGGCGGGAAAGCGGTCCCGCTCCACCTCGCCTCGCGGGCGCAGCGGCACGTCCTCGGGCAGCATCAGACGGAGGTCGGGTGGGAGCGTGTCGACGCGCGGGTGGTGGCCGGTCATCAGGCTGTACGCCTTGACCTGGAAGAGGAAGCCCGGCGGCGTGCGCTCGACCCAGAGGAGCGCATTCCGGGGCGAGGGGAGCGCGTAGTAGGTCGCGTTGACCTCGACGACGTCGAAGAACCGGGTGTACCAGCGGAGGCGATCCTCGGCCGACATCCGCGGGCGGGGGTAGAAGCGCCCCGAGGCGATCAAGGACCGGTCGAGCCAGGACGCGCACCCGACCCGGTACTCGGTCGGCCCGGGGGGGGCGGCCGCCAGGACGACGGGGGCGTCAGGATCCGGGAAGGCCAGGGCCGAGAATCCCCTGGGCCTGAAGCCACCGGAGAGCGTCCGCCACCAGGAAGAGCGAGCCCGCCACGCAGACGACGTCGGCAGCCGCGTCGCCGAGCGCCAGCTCCAGGGCTGAGGCGGCGTCGGGCGCCAGCGTGACATCCGCCTCCACGGGCTCGAGGGCCGCCCGCAGCTCGGCGGGCGGGGTCGCCCGGGCATTCCGAGCGGCGGTCAGCACGACCCGCGCGGCCAGCGGCGCCAGGGCCTTGAGCATGCCCGCGCGGTCCTTGTCCGCCGAAATGCCGGCGATCACGGTCAGGCGCGCGCCCGGGAAGTAGTGGGCGAGGGACGCGGCCAGGGCGGCGGCCCCGGCGGGGTTGTGGGCACCGTCGAGGACGATGGCCGGGCGGCGGCCCGCCGCTCCAGGCACCACCTGGAACCGTCCCGGCCATTGCACGGTGGCGCAGCCCGCGCGAATGGCCGCGTCCGACACCGTGAGCCCGGCCGCGCCCGCGAACGCCCGCACGGCACCGACGGCCAGGACCGCGTTGGCCGGCTGGAAGAGGCCGAGGAGCGCCAGCGGGAGATCGTCGAGACGAACGCCCGGGCAGCGGACGTGTAGGCGGTGCCCGGCGAGATCCGAGCGGACAACCTCGACCCGCAGCTCCCGCCCTTCCACGAGTAACGGGACCCCGACATTCCGGCAGCGCGCCTCGATGACGGCCATGGCCTCGGGCGGCTGGGCGGCGGACAGCGCCACGCCGCCCCGGATGATGGCGGCCTTCTCGGCGGCGATCTCCGAGAGACGGCGGCCGAGGTACTCCTGGTGGTCGTAGTCGATGCGGGTGATCACCGAGGCGAGCGGGGCGCCGACGTTCGTCGCGTCCCAGCGCCCGCCGAGCCCGACCTCGAGCACGGCCGCCTCCACCCCCTCGCCCCGGAAGGCGGCCAGCGCCACCGCCGTCATCACCTCGAAGAAGGTGGCCCCATCGGTCTCGACCCGCGGCGCCAGCGCCTCGGCGTAACGCGTGAGGGCCGCTGGCGTGATCGGCGCGCCACCGATCCGGACGCGCTCGGTGATGTCGAGAAGGTGCGGGGATGTGTAGAGCCCGGTCCGGTATCCCGCCGCCCGCAGGATCGCCTCGGCCAGGGCCGAGACCGACCCCTTGCCGTTGGTCCCACCGACGTGGAGGATGCGCAGGCCGGTCTCCGGATGTCCCAGGGCGGCCAGGAGCGCCTCGATCCGCTCGAGCCCCGGCCGCATCCCGGAGCGCTCGAAGTGGGAAAAGCGCGAGAGCCAGGCGACAGGGTCGACGGGGGGCATGACGGCCCACGCGGTCAGGGCGCGGGGGACTCCGCGGGCTCGGCGAAGAAGGCGAGGAGGCGTCGGAGGAGCTCGCGCAGCTCCTTCCGCTCGACGATCAGGTCGATCATGCCGTGCTCGAGCAGGAACTCGGAGCGCTGGAAGCCTTCCGGGAGCGGCTGCCGGATGGTCTCCTGGATGACCCGCGGCCCGGCGAACCCGATGAGCGCCCGCGGCTCGGCCAGGATGACGTCGCCGAGCATCGCGAAGGAGGCGGTCACTCCGCCGGTGGTCGGGTCGGCCAGCAGGACGACGTAGGGGACGCGCTCGTCGGCGAGCCGGCCGAGGGCGGCCGAGGTCTTGGCCATCTGCATCAGCGACAGCACGCCCTCCTGCATCCGGGCGCCGCCCGAGGTGGTGACGATGAACAGTGGCGTCCGCTTCCGGGCGGCCAGCTCGATGGCGCGCGCGATCTTCTCGCCGACGACCGACGCCATGCTTCCGCCCATGAAGGCGAACTCGAAGACGCAGACCACCACCGGGAAGCCGCCGATCCGGCCGAGGCCCGAGACGACGGCCTCCTCGCTCCGGGTCTTCTCCCGCGAGGCGATCAGACGGTCCCGGTAGCGCCCGCGGCTGTCCTTGAAGCCGAGCGGGTCCTGCGAGCGGAGCCCGGCGTCGCGCTCCTCGAACGAGCCGGGGTCGAGCAGGAGGGTGAGGCGCTCTCGGGCCGAGAGCCGGAACGCGGCGCCACACCGCGGACAGGTCCGGGCGTTCTTCTCGACGTCCGCGCGGTAGACGATCTCCCGGCAGGCGTCGCACTTGATCCAGAGGCCCTGGGTGATGACGACTTTCTTGTCCTTCTTCCCGAAGATCCAGGCCATAGCCCTTTCGGAGGGGGGCTACGCCCCCCGCAGAATGCCCTCCGGGCGAAGCCCGGCCCTTCGCCATTCGGTGAAGAGATCGGGCCTGCCTCCCCGCGGGATTCGGTGTCGGACGACCAGCATGACTCGATTTTACGCCCGAGCGACGGGCGGAGTCTCCCTCGTCGCGGCCTTCAGAGCCGCGATGAAGCCGCCCACCTTCTGCACCAGGGCCGGGTCGTCCCGCAGGCTCTCGACGAGACGCACGATGGCGCTGCCGACGATGGCGCCGTCAGCGTAGCGGACGACCTCGGCGACGTGATCGGGCGTCGAGAGGCCGAACCCCACGCAGATCGGCTTCGTGGTCACCGCGCGGAGGTCCCGGATCAGCGTCACCAGGTCTGGCGGGAGCGCGGCGCGCTCGCCGGTGAGGCCGGTCAGCGGAACCAGATAGACGAATCCCCGGCTCGCGCGCGCGATGCGGCGGAGGCGAGCCGACCCGCTGGTCGGAGCCGCCAGGTAGACGAGGTCGAGGCCGGCCGCCTCCGCCGCACGGGCCAGGGGATCGGATTCCTCGAGCGGGAGGTCGGGGACGATCAGCCCCGCGAAGCCCGCCGTGGCGAGGTCGCGCGTGGCCGCCTCGAGGCCGTACCGATAGAGGGGGTTCAGGTACGTCATCAGCACCAGCGGCGCCGCGACGTGGCCCCGCAGGCTCGCGGCCATCGGGAGGAGCTTGGCCAGGCTCACCCCGCCCGCCAGGGCGCGGCTTCCGGCCCGCTGGATGGTGGGGCCGTCGGCCAGCGGGTCCGAGAACGGCAGGCCCAGCTCGATCACATCCGCCCCGCGCCCGGCCGCCTCCGCCACCAGGCTCCGCGTCACCTCGAGGCTCGGGTCTCCCGCGGTGAAATACGGGATGAGGGCCCGCGCTCCCTCGGCGCGGAGCCGCGCGAAGGTCGTTTCAATGCGCCCCACGGCGATCGTCCGGGTCCAGAGGACCGCGCTCGGCCGTCGATCGATGGGCGAGCACCGCCCGCACGGCGTCGACGTCCTTGTCGCCGCGCCCGGAGAGCCCGACCACGATGCGGCGCTGGCGCGGCAGGGTGGGGGCGAGCCGGAGTACGTGCGCCACCGCGTGGGCCGACTCGAGGGCGGGAATGATCCCTTCGAGCCGCGCCAGCAGGCCGAAGGCCTCGAGCGCCTCCCGGTCGGTCACCGCCACGTACTCGGCGCGGCCGACGTCCTTCAGCCAGGCGTGCTCCGGTCCCACCCCCGGGTAGTCGAGGCCGGCCGAGATGGAGTGGGCCGGCCGCACCTGCCCGTCTTCGTCCTGCAGCAGGTAGGAGAGACTTCCATGGAGGATGCCGGGCAGGCCGGCCGAAAGCGGCGCCGCATGGCGGCCCGTCTCGAGCCCCTCCCCGGCGGCCTCGACACCGACGAGCCGCACCGAGGCCTCACCGAGGAACGGGTGAAACAAGCCCAGCGCGTTCGAGCCCCCGCCGACGCAGGCGACCAGAACGTCCGGCAGCCCCTCCGGCATCTGCCGTCGTACCTCACGCCCGATGACCGACTGGAAGTCGCGGACCATCATCGGATAGGGGTGGGGCCCGGCCGTCGAGCCGATGCAGTAGTAGGTCGTGCGGACGTTCGTGACCCAGTCGCGCAGGGCCTCGTTCATCGCGTCCTTGAGCGTGCGGCTCCCGGAGCGCACGGGCAGGACCCGCGCCCCCAGCAGTTCCATCCGGAAGACGTTGAGCGCCTGCCGCGCCATGTCCTCCTCGCCCATGTACACCTCGCAGGCGAGCCCGAGAAGCGCGGCGACGGTCGCCGTCGCCACGCCGTGCTGGCCGGCGCCGGTCTCGGCGATGATCCGCGGCTTCCCCATGCGGACGGCGAGGAGTCCCTGGGCCAGCGTGTTGTTGATCTTGTGAGCCCCGGTGTGGCAGAGGTCCTCCCGCTTGAGGTAGATCCGGGCGCCTCCGGCGTGCGCGGAGAGCCGCGCGGCGAAGGTGAGCGGCGTGGGGCGCCCCACATAGCGACGGTGGAGCTCCTGGAGCCGGGTCCGGAAGGCGGGGTCCCGCGTCGCCTCCCGATAGGCCGCCTCCAGCTCGAGGAGCGGGGTCATCAGCGTCTCGGGAGCGTAGCGACCTCCGAAGGGGCCGAAGTGGCCTGCGCGGTCGGGCAGCCGGGGCCGCTTACCCATCGGAGGCTTCCAGGGCCGCGGCGCGCGCCGCCCGAACGAAGCGGCGGACCTTCTCGGGGTCCTTCCGGCCGGGGGCGGCCTCGACGCCCGAGTTGACGTCGACGCCGAAGGGACGGGCCAGGCGGATGGCCTCGCCCACCGTGTCCGCGGTGAGCCCCGCCGAGAGGATGATCCGCCCGCGCTGCCCGGCCTCGCGCGCGAGCGTCCACGAGATCGGGCGCCGGGCCTCGCCCTCGCTCCACCGGGCCGGGCTGTCGAGAAGAAAGGCGGCGGGCTTGTAGCGCGCCAGGAGCGCGAGGTCGGCGGGGCCGGCCACCTTCACGGTCTTGAGGACGGGGAGGCGGAACGCCGCCACCATTTCGGGCGGCTCCGTCCCGTGAAGCTGAAGGGCCTGGAGCCCGCACTCCTCGGCGACCGCCCGCACCTGGGCCGGCGGATGGTCCCAGAAGACGCCGACCGGACACGCGAACGGCGGAAGCGCGGCGATGATCGCAGCCGCTCGAGCCGGTGTCACGTAGCGGGGCGTTCCCTCGACGAAGATGAAGCCGAGGGCGTCGGCGCCCGCCTCCGCCGCGAGAAGCGCGTCATCGACGTTGGTGATCCCGCAGACCTTGACCCGGACCGTCATGGCTCTACCCTCGGGTCACTCGAGCGGACGGCCGTTTCCGTACCGGCCCGGTCACGCGGGTCCTCCCGTGAGCTCACGCACCTTGGCGGCCGGGTCGCCGCTCCGCGACAGCGCCTCGCCCACCAGGATCGCGTGGGCCCCGGCGGCGGCGACCCGGGCCACGTCGGCCGGCGTCGCGATCCCGCTCTCCGAGACGAGCCGCACGCCAGCCGGCGCCCGCGGCGCCAGCCGCTCCGTCGTCGCGAGGTCGGTCCGGAAGGTCTCGAGGTCGCGGTTGTTGATGCCGATCAGGCCCGCGCCCAGCTCCGCCGCCGCGTCGAGCTCGGCCTCGTCGTGCACCTCGACGAGGATGGAGAGCCCGAGCCCCTTGGCCGTCTGGTAGAGATCGACGAGCCGGGCCGGCTCGAGGATCGCCACGATGAGGAGGACCGCGTCGGCGCCGTGGGCGCGGGCTTCCCAGAGCTGGTAGTCGTCCACGACGAAGTCCTTCTCGAGGAGCGGGCAGTCCACGAGGGCGCGGACGGCGTCGAGGTCGGCGAGGCTGCCCTGGAAGTGCGGATCGGTCAGGACCGACAGCGCGGCCGCGCCGGCGGCGACATAGGCGGGGGCGAGCGGGACCGGGTCGAAGTCGCGGGCCAGCAGCCCCGCGACAGGCGAGGCGCGCTTGAGCTCGGCCAGCAGCCGGACCCGGCCGGGCGGGCGCGGCGTCAGCGCGGCCGCCACGTCGCGCGCGGGCGCCAGGCTCGCGGCGCGGGCTTCGAGGACGGGGCGCGGTGCCCCGGCCTGGCGGGCGGCGACGGCCACGCGCTTGGCGGCGACGATCTTGGCGAGGATCCCGGCTGGAGACGCCATGGACGATTAGCCTAACACCGGCCTCGACGGCGGAGAATCGCCCTGGTCAGTAGTCGGCCCGGGAACCGCCCCGCCCCGGGGCGTCGAGCGTGACGTGATGGAGCTCCTCGAGCACATGCTCGCGGAGTGTGCGGGGCGGAGGGAGGTCCCGGACGAGGCGTCCCTCGCGGATCAGGGGCTTCAGGAGCGCCTCGTACTGGCCACCGCAGCGGCAGTGCGTGCGCGGCTGGTGGGCGGGGACGACGATCGTTTCCCGGCAGGCCCGGCAGCGATAGACGAGCTTCGAGCCGGATCGCTTCCCACGCTTGGCCATCGGCTGACCGTCGATCTCCATGATGTCGAGCGCGAAGTTGAGCACAGGGGCGCTGGCGATCGCCGTGCCGACCCCGTAGGCGTCGACCAGCGGGTTGAGCCGCGGGATCTGGTACTCGTCGATCCCGCCCGAGGCGATCAGCTTCACGTGGCTGAACCCCCGGTAGTCGAGCTCCCAGCGGACCTCCTCCAGGATGCGGAAGAAGTCGCCTCGGCGGGAGGAGGGCGTGTCGAGCCGCACCGCGTAGAGATCACGGCCCAGCGCCTCGGCGACCCGGATCGCCTCGAACTTCTCGTCCTGGAGCGTGTCGATCAGCGCGACGCGCCGCACCTTCGGATCGATGACCTCATGGAAGGCCCGTAACGCCTCGACGGTATCGCCGATCATGAGCACGAGGGCGTGGGGAATCGTCCCCATGGGATCGGCATCGATCAGCTCGGCGGCCTTGGTCACGGCGACCCCGTCGCAGCCGCCCACGAAGGCGTTGCGCTCGATCATCGGGGCGATCGCCGGGTGCATGCGGCGCGCGCCGAAGCTGATGACCTGTCGCTCTCCGGCGGCCTTCTTGCAGCGGCCGGCCTTGGTCGCGATCCCCGAGGCCTGACAGAGCAGGCCGAGCAGGGCGGTCTCGTACTCCGCCCAGTCCAGGTACACTCCTTCGATGGTGAGGACCGGCTGGTACGGCTCGAAGACGGTCCCCTCGTCCATCGCCGTCGCCGTCACGGGCAGACCCTCGAGGAGGTGGGCGGCCTCCTCGAGGCCGGCGAGGATGCCCCAGCTCCAGTCCGACGGCAGGCTCTTGAGGCGCACCTCGGCCTTGGCCCGCGTCCGGATCCCGCGGGCCCGGAGGATCTGGACGGTCCGGTTGAAGTAGACGTCCGCCACGCGCCCCGCCTTGATGTCCTCCGGCGTGGCCAGGTGGAACAGGGGCTTCGGCGGGTCGGAGCGAGACCCTGGCGTCACGGGGTGCTCTTCGGCAGCGTGATGATCAGCGACCAGTCGCCCTCGCTCCCCTCCGTCCCGAAGGACGTGGCCGGGGGGCTCGAGGGATCGAAGGCCGCGAAAAGGCTCACGGAAATTCTCGTCATGGCCGGGCGTGAAGGCAAGGCGATCTTATCAGAAGATCCCGGCCCCGGCAACCTTCGCGGGCCTCCGCGGCCCCGGCCGAAGCGGCGGGCCGCGGCCACACCGGCTGGCCGATGCGGTACGATGAAAGCGAGCGGCCGAGGCGGACGCCGTCGCCCAGGGCGTGTCGGAGGTCGTATGTGGTCGCCGAACCAGCGGGTCAAGGTGGATCTGTCACACCTCACGATCCAGGGCGTGTCCTTCAGCGAGAACGTGCGGGAAGCGCTGGGGACCGTGGTGAAGCAGACGTCGACCGACCCGCCGACCTATCTCGTGGAGCTGCTCTTCACCTTCAAGGGCGTGAAGCGGGTCGAGGTGCCCGAGGAGCGTCTCCACACCGTCTGAGGGTCCCGCCGCAGTAAGCAGAGTCACCACGCGCAGCGGATTGCCCGACCGCTGACGGGTGGTGTTCCGTTCCGAGCGGCGGCTGTGCCGCCGCAACGATCCTGGGGGAGGCCTCGGAGGGGGCCGTTGAGGCCCCCTCCGAAGATCAGATGACGGTCTTGAGGTAGGTCCGGAAGGGCTCGGCGAGGTCGGGCCGGGCCAGGGCCATCTCCACCGTGGCCTTCAGAAACCCGAGCTTGTCCCCGGTGTCGAAGCGCCGCCCGGCGAAGCGGACGGCGTAGAGCGGACGTCGCTCCCGCAGGCGACGCAGCGCGTCGGTGAGCTGGATCTCGCCGCGGTGGTCGGGCGGGGTCTCGGCCAGGATCGGG